>NZ_QBAW01000002.1 GCF_009689985.1 Helicobacter pylori
TCAAGCGGCTCTTTAAAAGCCCTTGCTGAAACAAGGAAATGAAAGTATAGTCATAGAAAGCTTAAGGTTTGCTTAAAATATAAAAATTTTTGACAAAGTAAGTTAAAATTTTAAAATAATTGGGTTTTGAGAAATCTAAATACCGCCAAAAACACGCACGCATTCCCCATAAAACCACTATTAAGCGCTAATTTACCTCTGTTTTCAAAAATCACTCCATAATAGAGAGCAAAAAATAAAATCATGGACTAGAAAAAATCCGCTTAAGCTAACCCTTTTAAATTGGGTGCTTTTTGTCCCCTTGGTGGGGGAAATGCGTTAGTTCTTCTTAAAGAGTTGGTCTTTAAATGGGTTGTTGAAAGGCTCGTTGGGGGAAAAATTCTTTTTCTTGGGGGTGTACTGATTTTTTGGCAAGTTATCTACAATGTCAGCGACACTGCGCTCTCTCACATTGCAAGACTTCTTCAAGTCTGAAGGGACAGAATTGGGGCTTTCTTGAATGTTGGCGATGAAGACTTCAAAGCCTTTCTCCCAAGCGGCTTCTAACACAGGCACAAAATCGGTATCCCTACTGAACAGCAAAATACACCCTCCTTGTTTGGTGCAATACAGCTTGGTAATATCGTGCACCAACAGTGCATCAACTTGTTTTTGACGCAACTTTAAGTAAGGTATGAAAATCTTGGCTTCTAGACCATTATAGACTTCTTTGTCTTCGAACTTATATACGAATTTGAACTTTACCCGCCCGACTCGTAATTTCACTTGATTTTGTTGGGCGATCGCATGGTTGAAAGATTGGATAATCCCTGATTTATTCACTTTTTCCCCATATTCTTTAAAATTATTCTTTTTATACTCCTCAAGTTCTTCTTTTTTATTGCTCTTGATTCTAGGTTCAACTTCTGTGAAAGGCTCAGATACATAAAAATAGATCCGCTTCAATTCCTCTTCAGGCTCCAAAAACGAACGGATTAGCGCTAAGAGTTGATCGGAATTGTTGAAATTAAAATTAGGCTCTTTTAAACGCTCATCCGTTTCTTGGATTGCTTTCAAATCGGCGAGGAGATTTTCCCAATCCACAAAAATCGTGGTTTCAGTTTTTTCCATGTTTTCTCCCAAAATATGAATTTTGCCATAAGGGTTGAGTATAGCATGGGGATTTAAACATGCCTTGTTTCTTAAAAAAAATAAAAGTTCTGTTAAAGTTCTGTTCTCATCAAACAGACACCAAAAGCCTTAATTAATTTCTTTCATTTTTTAAAAACTTTATAGTAAAACTTTTTTAAGAATAAAGGGGGATATTTCGCGCTTTAATACTTTCAAACCCTTTAAATCCTCCTTAACCTGATCGCTTTTTCAAGGAGTTATCGTTTAACTTGCATCAAGCTTTTTGTATTTTGATGGTAAAAAACGCTTTTTAACCTTTTTTAAAATTTGACAACCAACGCCCCATTAAAAACAGAGCCAAAAATTCAGTTTAACAGACAGCAAGCTAGAAAAGAAGCGGTTAAAACTTTGCCTTGAAAAAACGAACGCTAACGCTAAAAAGAGTTTAGAGTTTTAAAAAAGTCGGTGGTAAAACTAAAAAGGGATTAAAAAACTCTTTTCAAACCAATCAAACCCATTGAAAAAGTTTTACCCCAATTTTAAGAGAAGCGGTTAAAAAACGGATTTCAACCCCTAAAGAGCGTTCTATCCATCAGCATTGATTGAAGCATGACTGATAAAAAGCCTTAAAGTTAATGGCGGACTTCTTTAATCCTTGCTGCCTTACCTCTCCTATCGCGCAAGTAGTAGAGCTTCGCGCGGCGCACCCTACCCACACGCAACACCTCAACGCTCGCCAAACTTTCGCTATAAAAAGGAAAAATTTTCTCCACGCCGATATTGTTAGCCCCTATTTTACGTACGCAAAAAGTCTTATCCACGCCATTGCCTCTAATCGCAATACACACGCCTTCAAAATACTGAGTTCGTGTTTTTTCGCCTTCTTTAATGGTGATACCAAGCCTTAAAGTATCGCCGGCTTTAAATGCTGGCATGGTTTTGTCTTTTAATTGAGCGTCTTCAAACTGCTGAATGTAGCGGTTTTTCATGTGTTTTCCTTAATGTCAATTTCATGATTTGTGCTGTTTGAATAAATCAAGGCGGTAAAATTTTGTCCTTAATTTTGACAAATCAAGTTTTAGTTGCTTGATTTTAGCATGATTTCCTTTAGAATATTCTAAAGGTGCAGGGATTTTATTGATTTCTTTGGATTTAAAAACAGCGTTGGCGAAATTAGGGGCTTCCAAATAATGGTTTTCAAAGCTCTCATTCTCCAAAGATTGAGCGTTACCCAAAACCCCTTGAATGTGGCGAGCGATACTATCTATCAAGCACAACGCCCCAAGCTCGCCCCCTGTTAAAATAAAATCGCCTATACAAAAAACCTCATCAGCACCAAGTTCAATAGAGCGTTCATCAAAGCCCTCATAACGACCGCACACCAAAACGACATGCTTTTTTTGAGCCAAACGCATCGCGTCTGTTTGCTTGAAAGGCTTGCCCACCGCGCTTAAAAAAATCGTGTGTTTAGGGTTTTTAACAGAATGGAGCGCGTTTTCTATCATCTCAGGGTCTAAAATTTGCCCTGCACCCCCACCAATGAGTGCGTGATCCGCTTTTTGATATTTATTAGCGCTAAAATCCCTGAGGTTTAATACTTCTAGTTCAAAAAGATTTTTTTCTAACGCTCTTTTTAAAATGGAGTCTTCAAAATAAGGCCATACGAGTTGCGGGAAAAGGGTTAAAACGCTGAATTTCACTCAACTATTCTCTAAAAGCGTTTTAGCGTTATGGGTGGTTATTTTTTTGTCTTGCAAAAGGATTTCTTTGATATAAAAATCCCTATAAGGGATTAAGAAAATCTTAGCCAAACCTTTTTCAACCAAATTTCTTGCGGTTTCAACTAGAAAATAATCTATTTGAGAAATCCTTTGGATTTCTATGACTTTTCCTAAAATCTCGTTTTCTTCCACCACGATAAGCCCTACTAAATCGCAATAAAAAAACTCCCCATCTTTTAAAACACAGAGTTTTTTACTCTCTTCTTCGCTCATAAAAAGCCCTAAATTAGTCAGCTCTTTAGCCTTTTCAAGCGTATGGATAGTTTCTAAAAACAACAGGTTTTTAGCATGTTCATAAGAATGGATCACATAGTCTTTAAAAGAAGAAGCACGAGAGAAAGCGTTGATTGGAGCAACACTCACCTTAACGCCTTTTTTTAAGCACTCCGGAAAATCGCTCTCTAAATGAAGCTTTAACCCCCCATTAAGCCCCACGCTTTTACCAATTCTGCCCACTAAAAGCATAGAAAAATTCAAAGCGTTTCATCGCCTAAAGTATGGGGATTTTTACCGCTATTTTTATCGTTATTAGCAAAAACAACGATCTTATAAGAAAACCCGTCTTTGGCTTTCACACCAGAAACAAACGCCTTAATCGCGCTCACCATTTTGCCCTCTTTACCAATCACATGCCCCATGTCTGATGGATGGGTATAAATCGTGATTTGCTTGATTTTATCTTCTAAAAGCGTGTGCTCTACGCTCAAAGCTTGCGGAAAAGAAACAACCTTTTTTAAATATTTTTCTAAAAAAGTTGCCACGCAATACGAATAATCCTTACAATCAGCTTGAGAAAAAGGCGTGTTCAAAGGATCTAATTCGCGCATTTAGCCTCACAAAACCTTAGGCTTTTTGAGAAAGTTTTTCCACCCTCTCGCTCATTTTAGCCCCCACGCCTTTCCAGTAATTCAAGCGCTCCTTATCAATTTTAATATCTTTAGGCTCGCTTAAAGGGTTGTAATACCCAATGGATTCAATCCAACCTCCATCTCTTCTTTTCCTAGAATCGGTTACCACCACTCTGTAAAAAGGCTTTTTCTTTCTCCCGATGCGAGTGAGTCTAATGACTGTCATTACAAAAATCTCCTAAAATATTCGTATTAAATTTGAGATTATACAACAAAAGCGCCTAAAACATGCTTAAAAGTTAGCGCATCTTAGGGGGTGTTTGATTTTTAGCCTGACTCATTAGATTCATCAAATCGCTAATACCCTTTTTATTGGTTAAGCGTTTCGCCATTTTGCTCGCTTGATCAAAGCGTTTGATGATGCGATTGATTTCAGACACTTCTAAGCCGCTCCCTAAAGCGATCCTTTTTCTTCGGCTGCCGTTTAAAATCTCGGGGTTTTCTTGCTCTTTTTTGGTCATGGAATTGACCATAGCCTTGATTTTTTTCACTTCTAAAGAGCTTTCTAAATCCGTGTCTTTTAGCGCGCTTGCCATATTCCCTAAACCTGGAATCATAGAGATTAGAGAACTCATAGAGCCTAATTTTTTCACCTTTTCAATTTGGTTTAAAAAATCGTTGAAAGTGAATTGCCCTTTTTTGAGCTTTTTGCTTAAATCTTTGGCTTCATTAGGGTTTAAAACGCTGGCGGTTTTTTCAGCGAGCGAGATAATATCTCCAGCCCCCATCAAACGCCCCACAATCCTTTCAGGCACAAACACATCTAAATCAGGGATTTTTTCCCCGCTCCCAATAAAACGCAAGGGTAAGCCCAATTGATAAGTGATGCCTAAGGCGATACCCCCTTTAGAATCGCTATCAAATTTGCTTAACACCACCCCGCTCACGCCTATTTCTTCATTAAAGGTGTTCGCGCTTTTGACCCCATCTTGCCCGCTCAACGCGTCTGCGACATACAGCACTTCATGGGGGTTTAAGACTTCTTTAACCTCTTTTAATTCTTGCATAAGCTCTTTATCAATGGCTAAACGCCCCGCACTATCCACGAGTAAAACATCAAATTGCGCTTCTTTAGCCCTTTTTAAAGCGTTGTTAGCGATTTCTTTCACGCTTTTATTTTCTTCGTAAAACACTTCCACGCCCACCTGTTCGCCCAAAACCTTTAATTGCTCCACTGCCGCTAAGCGTTGCAAATCGCATGCGCATAAAAGCACTTTTTTATTTTTGGTTTTTAAATAATGAGCGAGTTTAGCGGTGGTGGTTGTCTTACCGCTCCCTTGCAAACCTGCCATTAAAACCACAGTGGGGGGCGTTTGAGCGAAAGTGAAACCACTGCTCCCTTTAGCGCTTAAAATTTCTAACAAACTCTTTTCTAAAGCGTCTAAAAATTGCTGCTTACCGATGCCACTAAGTTTAGTCTGGCTTTCCACTTTTTTGAGCAATTCTCTAGCGACTTTATGATGCACATCATTTTTTAAAAGCGTTTTTTTCAATTCGTCTAACGCTCTGTCTAGCGCTTTTTCATCATCTTGAAAGCGGATTTTATTGAGCGCGTTTTTAAACCCATCGCTTAATGCTTGAAACATTTTCTATCCTTTTATTATGGTTGTTCTAACAAATCCAATTCTTGTTGGATCTTACTCTCTTTTTCTAAAAGCGTTTTTAAACTCTCTTTGGCTTTTTCTAGCACGCTTTTAGGCGCATTTTTGACAAAATTTTCATTGTGCAAATTGAGTTTTAGTTTTTCTTTTTCCAGTTTTTCTAGCTGCTTTTTTAAGCGTGCAATAAGCGGGCTTAAATCAAGATTCTCTAAATCCGCATGAGTTTGGCAAAATTCCCCCACATCGCTCACGCTTTTTAAAGGCTTATAAGTGATCACGCTGACTTTTTCCAACCTCGCTAATTTTTGGGCGTAAGTTTGCAAACGCTCTGTGTTTTCTATGGCTTCCCTTAATCCCACGCTCGCTTCTTTTAAAACAATCGATGGGGTTTCTAGCATGATTTTCAAACGCCTTAAAGACACAATGCAATCTTTAATCACTTCAAATTCATGCTCTAATTTTTCATCTTGCGCCAAATCTTTAGGGTAAGGCATGACCATGATAGAATGAGCGTTTTCTAGTTCCGTGTTACTGAGCTTGTGGTATAAAGACTCGCTGATAAAGGGCATGAAAGGGTGCAAAAGTTTTAAAGCCTCTTTTAACACGCTCCCTAATTCGTCTATCGCTTCATTTTCCACTTTAGAAAATTCAATGAACCAATCGCAAAATTCCCCCCACAAAAAGCGGTATAACAAAGTCGTGGCGTCATTAAAACGATAGTTATCTAAAGCGTTACGAACCTCTTTAGTAACAAGATTCAAGCGCGATTTCGCATAACGCCCCAAAGCTGTTTGGTATTCGTTCAAACGCTCTTTATCTTTGAAAGATTCTTGTTTGAGCTTCAAGTAACTCGCCGCATTGAAAATCTTGTTGGCGAAATTCTTATTATTTTCTAAATGCGTAGTGGAAAGCTTAATGTCCCTACCCGTAGCGCACAAATTGGCTAAAGTGAAACGCAGGCTATCCGCGCCGTATTTTTCTATCATCTCTAAAGGATCTATCACATTACCTTTAGATTTGCTCATTTTTTCACCCTTTTCGTCCCTAACCAAGGCGTGCAAGTAAATGTCTTTAAAGGGCAATTCGCCTAAAAGCGACTCGCTACAAAAGAGCATCCTAGCCACCCAAAAAAAGAGGATGTCAAACCCGGTAATGAGCGTGGTGTTAGGGTAGAAATCTTTCAAATCGTTTTCATTAAACAAACTACTTTTTTCTTGCCCCCACCCCAAAGTAGAGAACGCCCATAGCCCTGAACTAAACCATGTGTCTAGCACATCTTTATCCTGCTCTAGTTTTTCGCTCTTACAAGTAGGGCAGTTTAAGGGAGCATCTAGGCTTACGAACTGGTGGTTATTCTCGCAAGTAAATACCGGTATTTGATGCCCCCAAAACAATTGCCTGCTGATACACCAAGGGCGTAATTCCCTCATCCAAGCGTTATAATTATTGATCCAATTAGAAGGGTAGAATCGCGCTAAACCCTGTTGGATTTTTTCAATAGAACCTTGAGCGATTTCAGGCTTGACAAACCACTGCTTAGACACATAAGGCTCTACCACATTATGACAACGATAGCAATGCCCCACTTGATGCGTGTGCTCTTCTATCTTTTCTAATAAGGCGTTTTCTTTTAATTTTTCTACGACCTTATCTCTGGCTTTTAATCGTTCTAAATTTTCAAATTCTCCGCAATGCGTGTTTAAAATCCCCTTTTCATCAAAGATTTTAATCGCCTCCAAATGGTGGCGTTTGCCCACTTCATAATCGTTAAAATCATGCCCAGGGGTAACCTTCACGCACCCTGTGCCAAACTCCATTTCCACATGTGCATCAGCGATAATAGGGATTGTGCGATGGATTAAAGGCAAGATCACTTTTTGCCCCACTAAATGCTTGTATCTCTCATCATTAGGATTGACCATGAGCGCGCTATCGCCAAACAAGGTTTCAGGGCGTGTGGTAGCCACCACTAAATAATCTTTTTGATTTTCTAAATAATATCTAATATAATACAACGCCCCCTTACGCTCTTCATACTCCACTTCAATATCGCTTAACGCCCCATCTTTAGTGCACCAATTCACCATGTAATTATCTTGAATGATTAAGCCTTTTTCATACCATTTCAAAAACGCCAATTTAACCGCTCTTTGCAAGCCCTTATCCATCGTGAAACGAGTCCTAGAAAAGGCCGCGCTTACGCCTAAACGCTTCATTTGCTCTAAAATCGCTCCCCCGCTCTTTTCTTTCCATTCCCACACTTTTTGAACGAACGCTTCACGCCCTAAATCTTCTTTTTTAATCCCTTGATTTAAAAGTTGCTTTTCTACGACATTTTGTGTCGCAATACCGGCGTGATCCAACCCTGGCTGATACAAAGTCTTATACCCGTCCATGCGTTTATAACGCGCTAAAATATCTTGCAAACTTAAAGTTAGGGCATGCCCTATGTGTAAGATGCCGGTCACATTAGGAGGGGGCATCATCAAGCAAAATCGTTTGTTTTTTTCTTGGATTGCTTCATTGCCATCAATTTCAAAATACCCCCTATGAGAGCAAATTTCATAAATCTTTTTTTCTATCTCTTCTGGTTGGTAGGTGGTGGGTTCTTGTTTCATTATTGTTATTATCCTAAAATAGAGCGTTCTTTCAAAAATGGTTGGATTTTGGAACGCCTTTTGCTTTTACGCTTTTAATTGTTGCGTATTTTTTCAAAATTATACAACAAAGCATTTAAATTAAAAAGGATAGTCTAGTGAATTACTTTTTAAAAGCCCCTATTTTAGGATTTGAGCATATCCATGAAGTGCGTTTGGAAAAAATTGATTCCTTGTTCAGCCGATTAATTGGCCAAACCAATTCCCCCATGGCGTTGGATATGGTCTTAGTGAATCCCTATTGTTTGAGAGAATACAGCTTTGTGATACCCAAATACATAGAATTACTGCTAGAATTAGATTCTCATTCCAAAGTTGAGGTGTATTGCGTGGTCGTGTTGCAAAAAAATTTAGAAGACTCTATGGTTAATTTCTTAGCCCCTTTGGTGTTTAATTCCAAAAATGGCTTTGGCGCTCAAGTGGCGCTTTCTATGATGGATTATCCGGATTTTGGCTTTAGAGACCCTTTAAAAAGCTTTGTGATTCAAGAAAGAGAACGAGCTTAAGGGTTTTTAGCATGAAATTCGCTCTCACAGGGGGAGGCACAGGCGGGCATCTCTCTATCGCTAAAGCCTTAGCCATAGAATTAGAAAAGCAAGGCATAGAGGCTATTTATTTAGGCTCAACTTATGGGCAAGATAAGGAATGGTTTGAAAATAGCCTCCTATTTAGCGAACGCTATTTTTTCAACACACAAGGCGTAATCAATAAAAGCTTTTTTAAAAAAATAGGCTCTTTATTCTTGCAAGCTAAAGCCGCTTTTAAGGCTAAAGAAATCTTAAAAAAACACCAGATAACGCACACCATTAGCGTGGGAGGGTTTAGTGCAGGGCCTGCAAGTTTTGCAAGCTTACTCAATAAAATACCTCTTTATATCCATGAGCAAAATGCGATTAAAGGCTCTCTTAATCGCTACCTTTCCCCTAAAGCTAAAGCGGTGTTTTCAAGCTATGCTTTTAAAGATAAAGGAAACCATATTTTAACCTCCTATCCCGTGCAAAACGCTTTTTTTGATTTTGCTAGGACTCGCACTGAAATCAAGCATATTTTATTTTTAGGCGGTTCGCAAGGGGCAAAAGCGATCAATGAATTCGCTTTATTAAACGCTCCCAAACTCACCAAACAAGGGATTAAAATCACGCACATTTGCGGCCCCAATTCTTATGAGCAAGTGCGTTTTTTTTACCAGGAATTGGGGCTATTGGATAAGATAGAATTGTTTGCTTTCCACAACAACATCACAGAAGTCATGCATAGAGCGGATTTGTGCGTGAGCCGAGCCGGTGCTAGCAGCGTGTGGGAATTGTGCGCCAATGGCTTACCCACGATTTTTATCCCCTACCCTTTTGCGAGCAATAACCACCAGTATTACAATGTCTTAGAATTTGAAAAAGAAAACTTATGCTATGTCGTGCCTCAAAATGAATTATTGCCTAAAAAACTCTTTGAAGTCATTAGAAAGCTCAACCAAAAAGACGATCAAGGTAATAAAAACCTCACCACTATCAGCAACAAATTGCAACAAAAAATCGCTAAAAACGGCGCAAAAACCATCATTGAAACGATTTTGAGCGCCTAAAATAGCCCATTTTAATCAACAATTAAGCGACTAACCATTAAACTTAAGCGATAAATAAGATAAAATTTAGGATAGCTCAAATCTTTTAAAAAGAAAAGGATAACCCCTTGCAAGACTTTATTTTTAATAAAAAATGGCTTATCTATTCTAGCCTACTCCCCTTATTTTTTCTTAATCCCTTAGCGGCTGAAGATGATGGGTTTTTTATGGGGGTGAGTTATCAAACTTCTCTAGCCATTCAAAGGGTGGATAACTCAGGGCTTAACGCCAGTCAAGACGCATCCACCTACATCCGCCAAAACGCTATCGCTCTAGAATCTGCGGCAGTGCCTTTAGCCTATTATTTAGAAGCGATGGGGCAACAAACTAGAGTTTTAATGCAAATGCTCTGCCCTGATCCTTCTAAAAGATGTTTGCTCTATGCGGGGGGCTATCCTAAAGAAAATAATAGTGGCGATACAGGCAACAACCCCCCAAGAGGCAATGTCAATGCCACCTTTGATATGCAATCTCTAGTCAGTAATTTAGACAAGCTCACCCAACTCATCGGCGAAACTTTAATCCGTAACCCTAAAAATCTTTCTAACGCTAAACTTTTTAAAGTCAAATTCGGCAATCAAAGCACTGTTATTGCCTTGCCTGAAGGTCTAGCCACTGTCATGAACGCTTTAAACGATGATATTACCAACGCTCTAACCACGCTCTGGTATAACCAAACCTTAACGAATAAATCTTTTAGCACCCCTAATGGCAGTCCTGTGAGTTTTAGCCCTGAAGTCTTGCAACACCTTTTACAAGACGGCTTAGCCACGGCAAACAATAATCAAACCATTTGCAGCACTCAAAACCAATGCACCGCTACCAATGAAGCTAACTCTATCGCTCAAAACGCCCAAAACATCTTCCAGGCTTTAATGCAAGCAGGGATTTTAGGGGGCTTAGCCAATGAAAAGCAATTTGGCTTCACTTACAACAAAGCCCCTAATGGCAGCAATTCCCAACAAGGTTACCAAAGCTTTAGCGGCCCGGGTTATTACACCAAAAACGGCAACGCTAACGGCACGCAAGCGCCCTTGAAAGCATTACCCGCTGGAGCGACAATTGGATCAGGCAATGGCCAATACACCTACCACCCTAGCTCGGCAGTCTATTATTTAGCGGATAGTATCATCGCTAATGGCATCACCGCTTCTATGATTTTTTCAGGCATGCAAAATTTCGCCAATAAAGCCGCTAAACTGACAAGCACTTCAAGATATAGCCAGATGCAAGAAGCGATCAACTATGGGGAAAGCTTGCTCAGTAACACCGTAGCGTATGGGGATTTTATCACCAATTGGGTCGCCCCCTATTTGGATTTAAATAATAAAGGTTTGAATTTCTTGCCTAATTATGGGGGGCAATTGAATGGATCTAATAATCAAACCCCACAAAATCATTTAACCCCGCAACAAGCCCAACAAGAGCAAAAAGTCATCATGAACCAACTAGAGCAAGCCACAAACGCCCCCACCACCGCGCAAATAGACAAGATCTTAGCCAACCCCTATTCCCCCACGGCAAAAACTTTAATGGCTTATGGGCTTTATCGCTCTAAAGCAGTGATTGGCGGGGTGATTAATGAGATGCAAACTAAAATAAATCAAGTCTATCAAATGGGCTTTGCTAGGAATTTTTTGGAGCATAACTCTAATTCTAATAACATGAACGGCTTTGGCGTGAAAATGGGCTATAAGCAATTCTTTGGCAAAAAGCGCATGTTTGGGCTTAGGTATTATGGCTTTTATGATTTTGGTTACGCTCAATTTGGCGCAGGACCTTCTTTAGTGAAAGCCACTCTCTCTAGCTATGGGGCAGGCACAGACTTTCTTTATAATGTTTTTACCCGAAAAAGGGGGACTGAAGCGATAGATATAGGTTTTTTTGCCGGGATCCAACTTGCAGGGCAAACCTGGAAAACGAATTTTTTAGATCAAGTGGATGGCAACCATCTTAAGCCCAAAGACACTTCTTTCCAATTCCTTTTTGATTTAGGCATAAGGACTAATTTTTCCAAAATCGCTCATCAAAAAAGATCTCGTTTTTCTCAAGGGATAGAATTTGGCGTTAAAATACCGGTGCTTTATCACACCTATTACCAATCAGAAGGCGTTACAGCGAAGTATAGAAGAGCCTTTAGTTTTTATGTGGGCTACAACATAGGCTTTTGATTAAATAAAATAAGGGAAAAATATGATAAAAAAAGCTAAAAAATTTATACCATTCTTTTTGATTGGCTCTCTCTTAGCTGAAGACAATGGCTGGTATATGTCTGTAGGCTATCAAATCGGTGGCACGCAACAATTTATCAATAACAAACAACTTTTAGAAAATCAAAACATCATCAACAGCATCACCCAAAGCGCGATCAATATTGCAGGGCCTACTACCGGCCTTATCACTTTAAGCTCTCAAAGCGTCATTGACGCTTTAGGCTATGGCGTGAGTAATACCGTGGGCAACCAATTAGAGGGCATTTCTAATATCTTGAATCAAATTGGCAAAAGAAAAGATTTTTTTTCTAGCCGTCAAATCTCTAACATTTCCCAACAAATCATAGGGCTTAAAGGAAGCTCTGATCCCTTGAAAGCCCATTCTTCACAAATCACAGCCAAACTCCTTTCTAACACCCAGAGCGCATTTGATCAAGGCATCGCGCTAAGCTCTAACATCATTAGCTCTATCAACAGCCTTAATCCCAGCAACAACGCCAAAGAAGTCAAAGCCCAGCTCCAAAACACCGCGCAATCCATGGCAGAATTATTGCAACAAGTTGAACACAGCATCACTAAAACCACTAGCACCACTTACGCGCAATCCTTACTCTCCAATCTGACCGATGCGGTGAATGCCTCTAGCAATAATACCACTTATGTGAGCGCTCTTGTTAACGCTTTAAACACTTTAGGGGTGGGGGTTTTCCCCACCACAACCACAACGCATGTGGTGCTAAACCCACCGGGACAAATCGTATTTTATCCCACTAATTCCATTTTAGGCTCCACTTCTTCAAACACCAACAACCAACAACAATACAACAACACCCTTTTAATGAACACCTTACAAGGGGAATTAAGCGCTAATAATCAAAATAACCCCAATGGTTGCGCCAATCAAGTCCAGTGTTTAGAGCAATTCATCCAAAATTTAGCCCCTTTAGCCACAACCCCCACTTCAAATAACCAAGCCAACCAGCAAGTCCAAGCCATCGCTCAAAAGCTTCAAAGCGTTGCTATCAACACTTTAGACAACAATGCAATCAACAACACCACCTATAATTTAAACAACTTGCATAACGCTTTGAATTTCCAAGCCTATGAAAGCACGATAGAACAATACAATAACGCTTTAAAACAAATTACTTGGATTAGTTTTACTGAGCCTAAAAACTTGCTCAAAAACACTTCTAATAACTACCAAATCGGCACCGTTACCAACGCTCAAGGGCAAAATATCAGCGCCTATGATTGCACAAGCGCTACCGGGAGTCTTTCTAGCGATACTTCTAATGGGATTTCATGCTCAGCCACAAGCTCCACAAGCTCCACGAATAACACAAGCAGTTTTGATAATTCTTTAGTCGCTACCTCCAAAGTCCAAACCATAGGGGGCAAAGAGCAGATCGGCGTGAATTCTTTTAACCTTGTTTCTCAAGTGTGGAGCGTTTATAGCTCTTTAAAAACTTCAGAAGCCAATTTGCAAAAAAACGCTCAGATACTATGCCCAAATGGCAGTAACGGATCGCAAAATACATGCAATAACAACAATTCTTCAGGGGGTTTGAGCATCAGCGGGAACTCCCAATTGCAAAATATTTTAAGCTCTACTAGTGGGACTAGTGCTAATACTCAAGCTAAAAGCAACGCTTCCAAACTAAAAGCGACGGTAATGGTGAATAATGAAGAAGAAGCCAAAACGACTAGCTTCAATCAAAGCAGTGGGGCAACCACTCAATCCCCTAACAGCACGGTGATGGGCGCTTTAAATGCCGTATTGCAAAATGTCAGCAATTTCCAACAAAGCATTCAAAGCGCTTTTCAAAACCAAGAAAGCAATATCCAAGCTTGGGCGAATGCGATTTATAACACTAACGGGAATCGGTCGCAAGAGATGACACCTAACACTAACCAAGATTTACGCATCCAATTAAGAGCGAATTTCTACCAGCTCATCAATACCATTAACCAGCAAGTGCCTACAGACATGAACGCTTTAATCGCTCAGAGCCAACAAACCCAGCAAGCAAGCGGATCAGCAAGCACAAATAACGCATGCACGAGCGGAATGAATGGGAGTGGTAGTAACTGGTGCAATCAGCAATGGTCAGATTCTAAGGCTTATTACAGCGGGTTACAAAGCGCTTTAGGGTATCAAACACAAGCGACAACTCAAAGCAACAGCAGTGGTGGGAACAGCATCACCTACAATGTCCAACAAATCACGCTCACTAGTAATGGGTTGCTCAATAACATCATTTCATCTCTTAAGGGTTTTAATAGTGGCGGAAATAATGGGGGTAATGGGGGGAGCAGTGGAAGCGGAAATGGAACTAGTCAAATCACTACAGCCTACCAAATGCTCACAGACGCCAGCGAGGGAAAGCTTGGGACTTATAACAGCAGTAGCAGTGGGGGTGGTGGGAGTGGTGGCGGAGGTGGCGGTAGCAGTAATAACAACGGCTATCAAACTTGCAATAAGACCAATGGATCAAGCGGTAGCGGGAGCAATTGTTATGAACCCAACAAACAACAAAGCGCCACCACCGCAACCACTAACGAAAACAATAGCTTACAAAAAGTCTATAATGACGCTCAAAAAATAGCCAACATTATCGCCAGCTCTGGGAATAATAAAGGCGTTGAAAACGGCTTAAAACAATTCTTTGAAGCGTTAAAAAATAATAGTAGCAGTCTCAGTAATTTGTGCGGTAATGGCAGTAGCGGTAGTAGTGGCGCTACTTGCACCGGTGGGCTTATCAACCTTTTAGGGGCAATCCCCACAAATGGGGTGAGCGATACGAATAATTTAATTAATTTGCTCACCGAATTTATTAAAACCGCTGGGTTTATCCAAAATAATGACAATAATAGCAGTAGTACTAGCTTAACAAGTGCTTTTCAAGCCATTACGAGCGCTATTTCTCAAGGGTTTCAAGCCTTACAAAACGATATTAGCCCTAATGCGATTTTAACCTTGCTCCAAGAAATCACTTCTAACACCACCACCATTCAGTCATTCTCGCAAACCTTACGGCAGCTTTTAGGGGACAAAACATTCTTTATGGTGCAACAAAAACTCATTGATGCGATGATTAACGCTAGAAATCAGGTTCAAAACGCGCAAAATCAAGCCAATAACTACGGCTCTCAACCCATTTTAAGCCAGTATGTGGCCGCTAAAAGCACCCAACATGGCATGAGCAATGGCTTAGGGGTTGGTTTGGGCTATAAATACTTCTTTGGTAAGGCTAGGAAATTAGGCCTTAGGCATTATTTTTTCTTTGATTACGGCTTTAGTGAAATAGGCTTAGCCAATCAAAGCATGAAAGCGAATATCTTTGCTTATGGGGTAGGCACGGATTTTTTATGGAATCTATTCAGGAGGACTTACAACACTAAAGCGTTGAATTTTGGGCTATTTGCTGGGGTCCAACTGGGCGGTGCAACTTGGCTTAGCTCCTTAAGGCAACAAATCATTGACAACTGGGGGAACGCTAATGGCATTCATTCAACGAATTTTCAAGTGGCGCTGAATTTTGGGGTGCGCACCAACTTTGCGGAGTTTAAGCGTTTTGCTAAGAAATTCCACAATCAAGGGGTTATAAGCCAAAAGAGCGTGGAATTTGGGATCAAAGTGCCTCTCATCAATCAAGCGTATTTGAGAAGTGCTGGGGCTGATGTGAGCTATAGGAGGCTTTATACTTTCTATATCAATTACATCATGGGGTTTTAAAAAAGGGTGTGTCATGGAAATCTTACAATTCATCGGCTATGGGAATATGGCTCAAGCGATTTTAGAAGGCTCTCATGAAATTTTATCCAAGCGTTTTATTTTAGAGATTACCGGGCGAAATCCTGAAAAAATCGCCCCCTTTTTACAAGAAAAAAACATTCAAGCGCACATCGTTCCCTATAAAAACGCTATTGATATACACCAAAAATTCGTGTTTTTACTTTTTAAGCCTTATAACCTTAAGGATTTTAATTATCAAGGGCAAGCTAAAAGCGTTTTGAGTGCACTAGCTGGCGTGGGTTTTAAAGCTTTAAGCGATGCGATAAATTCTTCACATTATCTCAAATGCATGCCCAATATTGCGAGCAAGTTCGCCCTTTCTTCTACGGCGGTTTGTGAAAAATCACCCATGCCCTTAATAAGCCAAAAGGCTTTGAGCGTTATTGAGAGTTTTGGGAATTGCGTGCGAGTGGGTCATGAAGAGTTGGTGGATGCCAGCGTGGCGACAAACGGGAGCGCGCTTGCGTTTTTAAGCTTGGTAGCAAGCAGTTTGAAAGATGCCGGTATTAGAGAGGGCTTGAACGCTAGAGATTCTTTAGAATTGGTGAAAATGAGTTTTAAAGGCTTTGCCAAGCTGTTAGAAAAAGAACGCCCCGAGATGATTATAGAGCAAATTTGCACCCCTAAAGGCGCAACGATTGAAGGCTTGAGCGTTTTAGAAAAAAAGGGGGTTAAGGGAGCGTTTATAGAAGCATGCCATGAAAGCGTGAAAAAAATGCACCCTAAAAATTACACTCTTAAAAAATAAGCGCGATGCATTTAGACAGGCAGAGTTTAGAAAAAGCCAAGCATTTGATCCAAAGCGGTCTGATTGACACCATAGAAGTAGGCACAATCAAGGGCTTGCAAGAAATCCATTGGTTTTTGTTTGAAGGGTTGTATGAATTTGCTGGGAAAATCAGGGATAAAAACATTTCTAAAGGGAATTTCAGGTTCGCTAACTGCCTGTATTTGGATTTGATTTTACCCAGAATTGAGAGCATGCCGCAAAGCCATTTCAATCAAATCATAGAAAAATATGTGGAAATGAATATCGCTCACCCTTTTTTGGAGGGTAATGGCAGAGCGACTAGGATATGGCTTGATTTGTTGCTTAAAAAGGAATTGAAAAAAATCGTGCTTTGGGATAGGATTGATAAAGCCGCTTATTTGAGTGCAACAGAAAGGAGTCCCGTGAATGATTTGGAAATCAAAACGCTTTTAAAAAAACATTTGAGTTCTAATACCAACGATCCCTTAACTTTCATTAAAGGTATTACGCAGTCGTATTATTATGAAGGGCTTTGAAAAAATACTAAAATCATTTTTTATAATCCAATACGAAAGAGCTTGACGCTAGGATAGTTTTTTATAATGCGATCTTAGGGGATTAGTGGGATTTAGTTGGGGGTTGCAGGAGGAAATGTTTTACCTCCTATCCCCCCCTTTACTATAAAATAAAATTTAAAATATAAGACAAAGTAATTAAAACCCCATTTTAAAAGAAATTACAAGCTTTATTTATCAGCATTTGATGAAACAAAGCCAAAAATCAATCTTGCGTCCGTTCAATCAAACTCAAAGGCAAGTTAAAAGCTTTAATGAGTTCGCTCTCTTTTTGGCGTTGTTCGCCCTTATCTTTTTCATGGTCATAGCCTAACAAGTGCAACACCCCATGAATGAATAAAAGAGCGATCTCATCTTCTAAGCTATGCCCTAATTTCAGGGCGTTTGTTTGAGCTAATGGCGCATTAATGACAACGCTCCCTAAAGGGGTGTGAGGAATGGCTTCTAAAGGGAAGCTCAAAACATCGGTAGCGTAATCGCAACCCCTTAAATCCCTGTTGATTTCTCGCATGGTTTCATCGCTCACTAAAACAAGCTCAATAATTTGAGTGGGGGCTAAAACATTTGCGATTTTTTCTAATAATAAAAAGTCTGATTCTAGCGGAGTTTGGTTGTCTATTTCTAGCATTAAAGAATTAAAGATATAAAAAGGAGTTTAAAAAAGCCCTAAAATTTAGGGCTTATAAAGATTAAGCGAAAGAACCTTTAATTTGTTCTACCCATTTTGAAATCCTCTCATCAGTGAGATCGTCTTGATTGTCTTCATCAATCACAAGACCCACGAATTTACCGCCTTCTACCGCTTTAGAAGCCTCAAAATGATAACCATCAGTGGGAGTTTGCCCTACCACTTTACCGGCTTTAGCTTTTTCATAAATGTGGAAAATGCCTTCTGCAAAAGTTTCGCTGTAAGTGTCTTGATCGCCTAAGCCTACAAGAGCAATGGTTTTATTCGCAAAATCGCTCGCTTCTAGCGTGCCTAAAAAGTCTTCCCAATCTGTTTGCAAATCGCCCGCACCCGCTGTTGGAGCGACTAAAATAACCTTTGTAAAGCCATTGAATTGCTCTTTAGAAGCCTTAGCCACATCAACCACTTCAGCATTACCAATAGCCTTGCTGATTTTTTCAGCGATAGCTTCAGCGTTCCCGCTGTCTGTCCCAAAAAAGATACCAATTTTTCCCATATTCTCAATCCTTGTGTTTAAAGATATTAACGCATCCGCTTATGCGAATGCTTGTGGGCGTAGTTTAGCGCATTTAATTAAAAATCTTGCTTAAAAACCCATTTTGCGCGAATATCGTTTCAATAAAAACCATATCAAAAGCAACACAAGAACCAAACCAACAAGAAAAAACGAGGTGTAATGAGAAAGCCTTTCATACAGCGTTTTCACCCAATCGCTCGCTTGAAAAGAAACGCTCCCCACGATCAGCGCCCACAAAAAACTGGATAAAACATTAAGCCATAAAAATCTTTTTAAAGGGTATTTGCTAAAACCAATCGCCAAAGGCACAACGCTTTTAATCCCATACAAATATTTATTGACAAAAATCATGAGCAAGGCGTAGCGTTTCACCCACAAACTCGCTAAAGCAAGCTTTCTTCTGTGCTTTTGGAAATATTGCAAAAATTCTCTTTTTTGATAGCGGGCAAAGACTACAAGAGCCCCACTCCCTATTAAATTCCCTACAAAAGCGACAAGAATGGTTATTTTTATGTCCAAAGCGTGCGTGGTCGCGCTCAAAATAGAAGCGATGACAATCCCCACATACCCACCCCCTAAAGAATACACAAACAAAATAAGATAACCCCACTCCTTAAAACCCTCTTGAAAACGCAACAACGCTTCTTGCATAAAAACCCTCTTTTTAGTTTTCTCATTTTCATGTTATCCAAACTTATTCAACCAAATGAGCGTTGTTAGTGATTTAAACGCTATCTTTTAGTATAATGAAAGCGTTATCCTAATAACCTAAAAGATATAGAGATGAATACAGAAATTTTAACCATCATGTTAGTTGTCTCAGTGCTTATGGGATTGGTAGGCTTAATAGCGTTTTTATGGGGGGTTAAAAGCGGTCAGTTTGACGATGAAAAACGCATGCTTGAAAGCGTGTTGTATGATAGCACGAGCGATTTGAACGAAGCGATTTTACAAGAAAAACGCCAAAAGAATTAAAAAGAATTAAAATAAAAGGATAGAAATGAACCAAGAAATTTTAGATGTATTGATAGTGGGCGCAGGGCCTGGGGGCATTGCCACGGCCGTAGAATGCGAAATAGCCGGCGTTAAAAAAGTGCTTTTATGCGAAAAAACCGAGAGCCATTCAGGCATGTTGGAAAAGTTTTATAAGGCCGGTAAAAGGATTGATAAAGATTATAAAAAGCAAGTCGTAGAGCTTAAAGGGCATATCCCTTTTAAAGACAGCTTTAAAGAAGAAACTTTAGATAATTTCACTAACCTTTTAAAAGAGTATCACATCACGCCAAGCTATAAAACCGATATTGAGAGCGTGAAAAAAGAAGGCGAACACTTTAAAATCACCACCACTTCTAACACAACCTATCATGCTAAATTTGTGGTGGTTGCGATCGGAAAAATGGGCCAACCAAACCGCCCCACTGCTTATAAAATCCCTGTTGCGCTCTCCAAACAAGTGGTTTTTAGCATCAATGATTGTAAGGAAAATGAAAAAACCCTTGTGATCGGCGGAGGCAACTCAGCGGTGGAATACGCCATTGCTTTGTGTAAAACCACCCCTACCACCCTCAATTACCGCAAAAAAGAATTCAGCCGTATCAATGAAGACAACGCTAAAAATTTGCAAGAAGTCCTAGATAATAACACGCTTAAAAGCAAGCTTGGAGTGGATATTGAAAGCCTAGAAGAGGATAACACTCAAATCAAGGTTAACTTCACCGATAACACGAGTGAGAGTTTTGATCGCTTGCTGTATGCGATCGGCGGCTCTACCCCTTTAGAGTTTTTTAAACGCTGTTCTTTAGAATTAGATCCTAGCACCAATATCCCTGTGGTGAAGGAAAACTTAGAGAGCAACAATATCCCTAATTTGTTCATCGTGGGCGATATTTTATTCAAATCAGGGGCGAGCATCGCTACCGCACTCAATCATGGCTATGATGTTGCGCAAGAAATCGCTAAAAGGTTGCGTTCTTAAAGCCGATCACTCAGCAAACGGCTTAGCCTTATACAAAAAGAAAAAGAGCGCTATAAGCGTTAGGGCAAAATGCATGGTTATGATAGTTAGGGGCGAGAAGTAACGCAGTTCCAAACTGCTGAGCGATAAGATTAGCACAGAGACCATGCGCACACAGCTTGATAAAAGCGATGAGAGCGATGAAATGTTGTTTTTAGAAACGAATTTGGAGAATTGATACCCCAAGCAATAACTCATGTAAGTGAAAAACGCCACCATGAGCGCATACACCCCTATGAATAAATAAGGGACATTCATAAGCAATAAGGGGCTAACGCCCAGTAACACCAAAAGCGAACTTAGGGCGATTTTTTGGCTGTAATTTGAAGCTTTTAAAAAATGAATGAGGATGGAAATCACTTGAAAAGCGATATAAAATATAAAAAGGTATTGCTCTTTAATGCCTTGTTTTAAAAAATACGCTTGCCACATTTGAAAATGGCTCATAAAAAAAACAGGCGTAATCAAATGCCCCACCAACAAAATTTTAAGCTTGGGGTTATCTTTAAGCTCTTTAAGACTGCCTTTGACCTGTTCTTTAAGGAGTTTCAAACTTTTTTGGCTTTTAAAATCCTCTTCTTTTTCTTTAAAATAAATGATGATCGTTAGCGCACAGAGCATGATTAAAAAAATCCCCACGATATACAGCATCGCATGGACTTTGAGATACAAAAACGACCCCAAAGAACTCCCTATAATCATGCCCAAATAAGCGATTTGATTGTTTTTAGCTAAAAACCGGGACAAATCCTTTTTATTTTCTTTAATATCTGTGATGAGTGAAGCTTCAATCGTGCCACTAGAGCATGCGCTATACAAACCATACAACCCCCATGCTACAAGCATGAAAATAAAGCTATCAAAAAATAGCACAAATGAAAAACTAGCGATTAAAAAGGCATTAGAAACAAGGAATAAATTTTTCCGGCTCATCAAATCCGCTAAAACGCCGCTTGGGTATTCAGCCACTAGCACGCAAAAACTAAAAAAGGTTTGCACGAGCAAGATTTCACTCAAACTAAGCCCTTTAGAAAGCAACAAGGGGGTTAAAATCGCATGGGGTAAGCTTTGAGCGATGATTAAGAGAAAATTCGCCCCATAGTAAGCTAAAATGTTTTTTCTTAACATTTGAAAATTATAATTAAAACTAGCTTATAATACGGAGTTATATCTTTTAATTAAGGGGTATTGATGCTAACCCAATTAAAAACTTATCCAAAATTACTCAAACATTATGAAGAAATCAAAGAAGCGCATATGCGCGATTGGTTTTCTAAAGACAAAGAGCGAGCGAGCCGCTATTTCGTGCAATTTGAAAGCTTGAGCTTGGATTATTCCAAAAACCGCTTGAACGATACCACTTTAAAGCTTCTTTTTGAATTAGCGGATGATTGCTCTTTAAAAGAAAAGATTGAGGCGATGTTTAAGGGCGAAAAAATCAACACCACCGAAAAAAGGGCCGTCTTACACACCGCTTTAAGAAGCTTGAATGACACTGAAATTTTACTAGACAACATGGAAGTGTTAAAAAGTATTAGGAGCGTTTTAAAACGCATGCGAGCCTTTAGCGATAGCGTGAGGAGCGGTAAAAGGCTAGGCTATACCAATCAAGTGATCACCGATATTGTCAATATCGGTATTGGGGGGTCAGATTTAGGTGCTTTAATGGTTTGCACCGCCTTAAAACGCTACGCCCACCCGAGATTAAAAATGCATTTTGTGTCTAATGTGGATGGCACACAGATTTTAGATGTTTTAGAAAAACTCAATCCAGCCAGCACGCTTTTTATCGTGGCTTCTAAGACTTTTTCCACTCAAGAAACCTTAACCAACGCCCTAACCGCAAGAAAATGGTTTGTAGAAAGAAGCGGCGATGAAAAGCATATCGCTAAGCACTTTGTGGCGGTATCCACCAACAAAGAAGCCGTCCAACAATTTGGCATTGACGAGCACAACATGTTTGAATTTTGGGATTTTGTAGGGGGGCGCTATAGTTTGTGGTCGGCTATTGGCTTATCCATTATGATCTATTTAGGGAAAAAAAATTTTAACGCTCTTTTGAAAGGAGCGTATTTGATGGATGAGCATTTTAGAAACGCCCCTTTTGAAAGCAATTTACCCGTTTTAATGGGGCTAATTGGCGTGTGGTATATCAATTTTTTCCAATCCAAAAGCCATTTAATCGCTCCTTACGATCAGTATTTAAGGCATTTCCCTAAATTCATTCAGCAATTAGATATGGAAAGCAATGGCAAACGCATCAGCAAAAAAGGCGAAACCATCCCCTATGACACCTGCCCTGTTGTTTGGGGCGATATGGGCATTAACGCTCAGCACGCCTTTTTCCAGCTCTTGCATCAAGGCACGCATTTAATACCCATTGATTTTATCGCTTCCTTAGACAAAAAGCCTAACGCTAAAGGCCACCACGAGATTTTATTCAGCAATGTTTTAGCGCAAGCGCAAGCCTTCATGAAAGGCAAGAGTTATGAAGAAGCGCTTGGGGAATTGCTCTTTAAAGGCTTAGACAAAGATGAAGCCAAAGATCTAGCCCACCACAGGGTATTTTTTGGCAACCGCCCCTCTAATATCCTTTTATTAGAAAAGATTTCACCAAGTAATATAGGGGCTTTAGTGGCTCTTTATGAGCATAAAGTCTTTGTGCAAGGGGTTATTTGGGATATTAACAGCTTTGATCAATGGGGCGTGGAGCTTGGGAAAGAACTGGCCGTGCCGATTTTACAAGAATTAGAAGGGCATAAAAGCAACGCTTATTTTGACAGCTCCACTAAGCATTTAATAGAATTGTATAAAAATTACAACCAATAGGCTTTGTTTGGTAACAAGATAAAATTTCAAAACAATAAAGCAAAGCTTAACCCCATTTTCAAGCGATCCATTCAAAATAATCCGTTAATCGTAACGGATTTTAGCACCATATGTTAGCCATTTGAATTTAAAGAGAGTAAATTTTCCACAAATTAATCGTTTTTGACTTTTAAAAGCTTGATTTTCTCATCATATGCATTATTTTACATATTATAATTATTTCAAAGCTAAGAATAATAAAAATCAAAGATTTATCTTTAAAAGTATTTGCATTTATCAATCTCATTTTAGGAGGCATGCATGAAAAAGGCAAGTCAGGTTTTATTCTTTGGGGCACTTTTAAGCTCTTCGTTACAAGGTTTTGAAGCTAAGCTCAATGGCTTTGTGGATCAATCCAGCACTATCGGTTTTAACCAGCATAAAATCAATAAAGAAAGAGGTATCTACCCTATGCAGCAATTCGCAACGATTGCGGGCTATTTAGGGCTTGGTTTTAGCTTGTTACCCAAAAAGGTTTCAGACCATGTTCTAAAAGGCAAAATAGGGGGCATGGTAGGATCTATTTTCTATGACGGCACGAAGAAATTTGAAGACGGATCTGTAGCTTACAATCTCTTTGGCTATTATGATGGGTTCATGGGGGGTTATACAAACATCTTACAAAGCGATGATTTAGCGACACAGAACATGAAATACAATAAAAATGTCCGCAATTATGTCTTTAGCGATGCGTATTTAGAATATGCCTATAAAAATTATTTTGAAATAAAAGCCGGACGCTATCTCTCCACTATGCCTTATAAAAGCGGTCAAACGCAAGGCTTTCAAGTTTCTGGGCAATACAAGCATGCGCGCCTGACTTGGTTTAGCTCTTTTGGGAGGGCGTTCGCTTTTGGTTCGTTTCTATTGGATTGGTATGCCGCACGGACCACTTATAGTGGGGGGTTTACTAAAAATGATAAGGGAGGTTATGATAGCCATGGGCAAAAGGTGCTTTATGGCACGCATGCGGTGCAACTCACCTATAAACCCCATCGTTTCCTCATAGAAGGCTTTTCTACCTTTCGCCTCAAATCTTTAACGCTCCTGGCGTTAAGATTGGTTGGGACTCTAACCCTAATTTTAGCGGCACAGGCTTTCGCTCTGATACAGCTATCATAGGGTTTTTTCCCATTTACTACCCTTGGATGATCGTTAAATCCGACGGGAGTCCGGTCTATAAATACGACACGCCTGCCACTCAAAACGGGCAAAACCTCATTATCCGCCAACGCTTTGATATAAACAATTACAATGTTTCCATCGCTTTTTATAAAGTCTTTCAAAACGCTAATGGTTGGATAGGCAACATGGGCAATCCAAGCGGTGTGATAATGGGGAGTAACAGCGTGTATGCGGGTTTTACAGGCACAGCCCTTAAAAGAGACGCCGCTACCATTCTCCTTTCTTGTGGCGGCACTCATTTTGCCAAAAAATTCACATGGAAATTCGCCACGCAATACTCCAATTCAGTGGTCTCTTGGGAAGCGAGAGCGATGATCTCTTTAGGCTATAAATTCACTGAATATTTGAGTGGTAGCGTGGATCTTGCGTATTATGGCGTGCACACTAACAAAGGCTTCAAACCGGGTGAAAACGGGCCTGTGCCTAAAAACTTCCCCGCCCTTTATTCTGACAGGAGTGCGTTATACACGGCCCTTATAGCGTCTTTTTGATGCTACCCCCTATGATATTGGTAGGCATCGTTTTAACGCTATGATCACAAAATAGAGTAGGCGTCTTTTTGATGCTATCTCCTATGATGGGATAAGCGTTTTTTTAACGCTGTTTCTCTAATCTCTATATATGAAATTTCTTTTCAAGCCAAAGCCCTTTTTTAAATCATACCCATTAAGCAAAATACCCATCATCTTTAAAATTGAGCTTTTAGTATTTTTAGAAAATAATAAAAAATTTGTTAAAAATCAAGCGATAGCTTTTTAAGAACCAAAAACAGAAATCCCAAACACCTTTAGTGTTTGCACACTTCCACAAACAAAATCAAACTTTTTTCCATGGATTTAAAGGGGGGTTAAAACCCCTTTTTTTATTCAAGTGGCTTTGATATAGGGCGTTTCAGCCAATGGCGGGTAAATTTGATTTTTAAAATAAGCGTTTGAGCAAATCCTAACGCTCACTATTAAAACCAGCAGCGCTACAAGCATGAAAAACACGCACAAAATCGCATCAATAGCGTGGTTAAAAAAGGATTTTTGGAGCGTTTTTAACGCTTTTTCATCGGTAGTGAGCGCGATTTTTTCTTTGATGATTTGCATTTGCGCCACATGCGAAACATTATTCAGCACGCTATCATTACTCTTTGGCATCACCTTTAAAATACCGCTATAAAAAGTGATGGATAAAATCAAAACTGCCGGCAAAGCGCTTATCATCGCCCCCTTAAAACGCCCCATTTTAAACAACACCACCGTAACCAACAACAACGCCATGCCCGCTAACATCTGATTGCTCACGCCAAATAAAGGCCATAGCGTATAAATCCCCCCTTTAGGATCAATCGTGCCTTGATACAAGAAATACCCCCACCCCGCCACGCACAAAAGAGTGGCAAAAATCCCAGCCTTATAAGAGCTAAGATTGCCCAAAGGCTTATAAACATTACCGAGCAAATCTTGGATCATGAAACGAGCGGTTCGTGTGCCAGCATCCACAGCGGTTAAAATAAACAAAGCTTCAAACAAGATCGCAAAATGATACCAAAACGCCATCACGCTTGGATCCCCTAAAATGTGATACACAATCATCGCTAAACCAATCGCAAAAGTGGGCGCCCCACCGGTGCGGCTCAAAATGGAGCTTTCACCGATATTTTTGGTCATCTCACTGATTTCTTCAGCGCTGATACTAAACCCCCATGAGCTAATCACCGAAGCCGCATCAGCTATATCTTTACCGATGCTCACTTCTGGCGAATTGATAGCGAAATAAAGCCCTGGGTGTAAAATCCCTGCGCACACTAACGCCATAAGAGCCACAACGCTCTCCATCACCATAGAGCCATAGCCCACTAGCCTTGCGTCGCTTTCTTTAGCGAGCATTTTAGGGGTCGTGCCTGAAGAAATTAAAGCATGAAAGCCGCTAATCGTCCCACAAGCCACCGTGATAAACAAGAAAGGGAACACGCTTCCTGCAAACACAGGCCCACTGCCATCTACAAAGGGCGTGATTTTAGGGATTTGTAAAGGCGGAGCGACAAAAATAATCGCCACAACCAACACCCCTATAACGCCAATTTTTAAAAAAGTGCTTAAATAATCTCGTGGAGCGAGTAAAAACCATACCGGTAAAATAGAAGCCACAAAACCATAGCCCATGATCATCCACGCTAAAGAACTAGAATCAAAGGTGAATATTGACGCTAGTTTAGGATCTAAAGAAACATATTTACCCGCATAAATCGCTATAATCAATAAGATAAAGCCGATAATAGAAACTTCTAAAATCTTATGCGGCCTGAAAAACCGCATGTAAAGCCCCATAAGAATCGCAATGGGAATGGTCATAGCAATCGTAAAAAAGCCCCAAGGCGAATGCGCTAAAGCCTTCACCACCACCATCGCTAAAATCGCAATGATAATGAGCATGATCCCTAAAATACCCAAACTTGCGATCATACCTACAAATTGGCCCATTTCAAGCTTGATCATTTCGCCTAAAGACTTGCCATCGCGCCTAATGGAAGCAAAAAGCACCACAAAATCATGCACGCAACCCCCTAAAACCGAGCCTATCAAAATCCATAAGATAGAGGGCAAGTAACCCATTTGAGCGGCTAGTATTGGGCCTACTAAAGGGCCAGCCCCAGCAATAGCGGCGAAATGATGCCCAAAAGTGATCGCTTTATCGGTTGGCACAAAATCCCTGCCATCATTCCTTACGCATGCGGGCGTGGCTCTGTTATCATCTAGCTTTAACACCCTATAAGCGATAAAATGGCTATAAAAACGATAGCCTATGCTATAAATGCAAGCGCTCGCTACTACAAGCCATAGCGTGTTAATGCTCTCGCCCTTGTGTAAGGCTAACACCCCTAAACAGATCGCCCCTAAAATAGCGGCAACAACCCAAGCCAAAGAAACTAAACTTTTTTGCATGTTCTCTCCATTTAATGGTTGTTTAACCATTATTGTTAATTTCAGCCAGTTTTTTTATTATAATCCAAATTTTCTTTGAATAGTGGCAAAATAGCTCATAAACTTTCCGCATAAAGGCTTGGGTTTTCCAAACTTCTAACAATTAGGGCAAGTAAGAGCCGTTTTAAACATGATGCTTTAAAGCGTCATTAATTTTAAGGTATAGCGTTATGGCATTAGATTGGGATTTTATGTTTCACTCCATCCCTGCGTTTTTTAAGGGATTAGAACTCACGCTTTATATTTCTTTTTTTGGGATTTTGCTCTCTCTTTTGGTGGGGTTTTTGTGTGCGATCATTTTGTATTTTAAAACGCGCTTTCTCTCTCCTATTGTCTATATCTATGGCGAAATCGCCAGGAACACGCCCCTGCTCATCCAGCTTTTCTTTTTGTATTACGGGTTGAATGAAATCGGTTTGAGCGCTTTAGAATGTGCGGTTTTAGCGTTAGGGTTTTTGGGTGGGGGGTATATGAGTCAAAGTTTTTTGCTTGGGTTTAAGAGTCTAGCTTCCATTCAAAGAGAAAGCGCTTTGAGTTTAGGGTTTGGCCCTTTGAAAATGATGTATTATATTATTCTGCCTCAAAGCTTAAGCGTTTCCATGCCTTCCATAGGGGCGAATGTGATTTTTTTACTCAAAGAAACTTCGGTGGTGGGCGCGATAGCCCTAACCGATATCATGTTTGTGGCGAAAGATTTTATTGGCATTTATTACAAAACGACTGAAAGCCTTTTGATGTTAAGCGCCGCTTATTTGATCGCTTTACTCCCTTTAAGCGTTTTGTTTGTGATCTTAGAGCGTTTTTTTAAAAAGAAAGTGGCTTAAAATGGGAGTTTTGTTAGAATTAGACAATCTCAAGCGTTTGTTAGAAGGGTTTGAGATCACCCTTTTGATCGCTCTTATCTCTGCAATGATTTCAATCATTGTTGGAATGCTTTTAGGGAGCTTAATGGCGTTTGGCTCTAAAATAGTGGTTTTAGCGTGTCGTGTGTATTTAGAAAGCATTCGTATTATCCCGCTTTTAGCATGGCTGTTTATCGTGTATTTTGGGTTAGCGAGCTGGTTTGATTTGCATATTAGCGCGGTTTTGGCGAGCGTTATTGTTTTTAGCTTGTGGGGGGGCGCTGAAATGATGGATTTGACTAGAGGGGTTTTAACTTCCGTGAGCAAACACCAAGTAGAAAGCGCTCTAGCTTTAGGCATGGATTCAAAAAAGGTGATTTTTAATATTATTTTCCCTCAAAGCTTTTTGTCTTTATTGCCCTCAAGCCTTAATTTATTCACGCGCATGATTAAAACCACAGCCTTAGTCTCTCTCATTGGAGCGATTGATTTGCTAAAAGTGGGCCAGCAAATCATAGAGCTTAACCTCTTACGCATGCCTAATGCGAGCTTTGTGGTTTATGGCGTTATCTTAATGTTTTATTTTAGTTTATGCTATAGTTTGAGCCTGTATAGTTCCTATTTAGAAAAAAAATTCCAATACATTAGAGGGTAAAATGAGCGTGATTTTAGAAACCAAAGGGTTAAAAAAAACCTATCAAAACCATTTGGTTTTAGACGGCATCAATTTCACTTTAAATAAGGGTGAAGTGGCAGTGATTTTAGGGCCTAGCGGGTGCGGGAAAAGCACTTTTTTAAAATGCCTAAACGGGCTTGAAAAGATTGATGGAGGTGAAATCCTTTTTGAAAACACTAACCTTAATACGCCAGCCACTAACTGGAATCAAATGCGCCAAAAAATAGGCATGGTGTTTCAAAATTATGAATTGTTCCCGCATTTAAATGTGTTAGATAATATCTTACTCGCTCCTTTAAAAGTGCAAAAACGATCCAAAGATGAGGTCATTGCTCAAGCCGTAGAGCTTTTAAAGCGAGTGGGTTTGGAGCATAAACAACAAGCTTACCCTAAAGAATTGAGCGGCGGGCAAAAACAACGAGTAGCGATCGTGCGTTCTTTGTGCATGCGGCCAAAAATCATGCTTTTTGATGAAGTAACCGCCTCTTTAGACCCTGAAATGGTTAAAGAAGTTTTAGAAGTGATTTTAGAATTAGCCACAACGGGCATGAGCATGGTGATTGTAACGCATGAAATGAAATTCGCGCAAAAAATCGCTCATAAAATCGTGTTTTTTGATAGCGGTAAGATCGCTGAAGAAAACAGCGCTAAAGAATTTTTTAATAACCCGAAATCTCAAAGAGCGCAAAAATTTTTAGAAACTTTTCATTTTTTAGGGAGCTGTTAAATAAAGTTTGCTAAAAAGATGATTTCAATTTCAAAAAAAGGTGTTTTTATGAAAACAAACGGGCTTTTTAAGGTATGGGGACTATTTTTAGTTTTGATCGCTTTAGTCTTTAGCGCATGTTCTGATAGCCATAAAGAAAAAAAGGACGCTTTAGAAGTCATTAAACAAAGAGGGGTTTTAAAAGTGGGGGTCTTTAGCGATAAGCCTCCTTTTGGCTCTGTGGATTCTAAAGGGCAATATCAAGGCTATGATGTCGTCATTGCCAAACGCATGGCCTTTGATTTGTTGGGCGATGAAAATAAGATTGAGTTTATTCCTGTAGAAGCTTCAGCTAGGGTGGAATTTTTAAAAGCCAATAAAGTGGATATTATCATGGCTAATTTCACGCGCACCAAAGAAAGAGAAAAAGTCGTGGATTTTGCTAAGCCGTATATGAAAGTCGCTTTAGGGGTGATTTCTAAAGATGGGGTCATTAAAAATATAGAAGAGTTAAAAGATAAAGAGTTGATTGTGAATAAAGGCACGACAGCGGATTTTTATTTCACTAAAAATTACCCCAATATCAAACTTTTGAAATTTGAGCAAAACACAGAGACTTTTTTAGCCCTTTTAAACAATAAGGCTATCGCTCTAGCCCATGACAACACTTTATTGCTCGCTTGGATAAAACAGCACCCTGAGTTTAAATTAGGCATTACAAGCCTTGGCGATAAGGATGTGATCGCTCCAGCGATTAAAAAAGGCAACCCCAAGCTTTTAGAATGGTTGAATAACGAAATGGATTCCCTCATTTCTAGCGACTTCTTAAAAGAAGCTTATAAGGAAACTTTAGAGCCTGTTTATGGCGATGGAATCAAACCGGAAGAAATCATTTTTGAATGATTTTTTAGGCTTTGTTTTCTTGACAGAGTGCGTTTTTGTTGCTAAATTAGCAATTTTGTGATCTTTTTGTTTTTCATTTTGAGATATATTTGTTTGATTTTACATTGAAAGGATTTGTTGATGAGTCATTTTTATAAGCGTTGTTTGAAATTTTCATTGGTTGGGTTGCTAGGGCTTTTGAGCGTTCAGCTTGATGCTAGGAGTTTTATTGATGGGGATTTAGACATTCAAAAATTCAGCTATGAAGATTCTCTGCTTAAAAAGGGAGATCCTAATGGCACACATAAGGTGCAGGTGCGAGATTATAAAGGCAAAATGCAAGAAGCTGAGATCCACTCAGAAATACGCATCGCGCTCAAACCGGGGGTTAAAAAAGAAGTTAAAAAAGGCAAAATTTATAGCGCTCAAATCAATGATGGCATGTGCTATGCTTTTAGAATGCTCCAAACCGGCGATAACACCACAGGCCTTGACTCTAAAGAGTTTCCCAAGCAAAGCCGTGAAAAAAAGGGCCGAGTGGTTACTTTAATCGGTAAAGATGAAGTGCCTTATCTTATCTTAGAAACCGATTGCCAAGTGGGCGATATTGCAAAGATCTCTTTGGTGGGTAATTTTGATGGCACCGGTTTTCTTACGGAATATAAATTCAAAGGCGCCAAACCCATTTACTAGTCTTTATTCTTTGCTCCATTCTTAAAATCTCTTAATCTTTTGTGGTTGGGAGGTTTTTCTTATTCGTTGGGGGTATTTGTGATCGCATCTTAAAAATTTTAAAATTTGCATGCCTTTTTGATTTCAAACGCTAACCAATCAAACCTTATTTAGCATTTTACATTTTTAAAAACAAGCCAAAAAGAAAGAAATAAAAAGAAAGAAAATAAAAGAGAAACCCCCCCCCTTTTTTTAGGAGTTTTCTTTTTGCTTATACCCTTTAAGCGCAAAGAATAGGATATAAAAATAGCACAATAACGGCACACCATAAGCGTAGAGCAGATTTGACTCGGTTGCTGTTAGCATGTCTGTAACCACGCCTTGAATGGGGGGGATTAACGCTCCTCCCACAATCGCCATGCTAATCACCCCAGAAGCCTTAGAAGTGAGATGCCCTAAATTGAGCGTAGCCAAAGAAAAGATTGTAGGGAACATGATAGAGTTGAAAAAGCCCACAAAAGTCAGAGCGAATAAAGCGATCTTGCCTCCAATCATAATGGCTAAAGCAATGAGAACAATAGAGCTTAAGGCGTTGAAAGCCAGGTATTTATTAGGGGCAACTTTATTCATCAAAATGCTACCCAAGAAACGGCCCACCATCGCGCCTCCCCAATAATACACCAAGTAATGCGCGCTTGATTGAGGGTCTAAATTCAAAAGCTTTTCAAAGCTTAGCACCAAGAACGAGCCAATCGCCACTTCTCCGCCCACATAAAAAAAGATCCCCAAAGCCCCAAGAACAAAGTGTTTGTGCGAAAATAGGCTTTTTTGAGTCGTTTCTTTGGGCATTTCTTTTTCCACATCAGGCAATTTCAAAAGATACATGATGAGCGCTAAAAGAAGCGAAAACGCCGCCAAGCCCAAATAAGGCATTTGAACGCTTTTAGCGTCCGCTAATTTGTCTATCAAACTTGCATTATCGCCCATTTTAGTCGTGCTAAAAATCAACAAGCTCCCAAAAATAGGTCCTAAAGTCGTGCCAAGCGAATTGAACGCCTGGACTAAAACCAGGTTTCTGGCTTCTTTACCTTTTGAAAGCAAGGTTACAAAGGGATTACCGGCAGTTTGCAAGCACACAATCCCGCTCGCTAAAATAAACAACGCACCCAAGAAAAACCCGTAAGAGCCAAAATGCGCCGCCGGATAAAACAACGCGCACCCGCTCGCTGTGATCACAAAGCCAAGCACCACGCCAAAAGGGTAGCCAATTTTACTGATCACATTCCCAAAAACGCCTCCCATGATGAAATACGCCCCAAAAAAGCAAAATTGAATGAGCGAAGCTTCAAAATAGGTCAAGTCAAAAATGGGTTTTAAATGTGGGATTAAAATATCGTTTAAAACCGTGATAAAACCCATTAAGAAGAATAACGCTGTTAAACTCCCCAGCGCCAAGGTGTTAGAAGTTTTTTGCATACCATTTCCTTTTATTGAACTGATACAATAATAATAATGCTATTGTAATTGTTTTGAGATAATAAATTACCCAAATTAAGGAAAAAAGCCACAAAATGGGTAAAAAATACAAAGCTCTTTAAAAAGAGCTTAACGAAAGATAAATACAGAAACAGAAATGATGCAGAGAATGATAATGCCCGAATTGATGGCTTTGAAGTCTTTTTGAACTAATTTGATGATACCATAAGACAAAAAGCCAAAGGCTAAGCCATCGGTAATAGAGAAGGTTAAAGGCATCATCACCACGGTTAAAAAAGTGGAAACGCTAGTGGCCATGTCTTTAAAATTCACCCCCTCTAACACGCTAAACATCAAAACCCCTACTATCACTAGCACCGGGTAAATCGCATTGCTGGGAATGGCTTTTAAAAGAGGCAAGCAAAAGAGCGTTAAAACAAAAAATAGCCCGGTAAAAACCACTGTAAGCCCTGTGCGACCCCCCTCTTCAACCCCACTTGCGCTCTCTATAAAAGCGGTCGTAGTAGAAACGCCCACCACCGCGCTCCCTAAGGAAGCCACCGCATCCGCTTCTAAAGTCCTTTCTAATTCCTTGTTTTTTTCTTCATCATTGAAAAAATCAGTCTTGTGGCCAATCCCTGCAAGCGTGCCTAAGGAATCAAACAAATCGGTTACAAAAAAAGTGATGATGACTGGCACTAACGCTAAAGTGAAAGCCCCACTCGCATCAAAAAAAATGCCCTTAAAGTCTAATTGAAAGGCGATAGGGCTAATGCTAGCGGGCATGGAAAAAAATTCGCTAGGGTAAGGAGCCAGCTTTAAAACCCATGCGAGAATGGAAGTGATTAAGACCGCTATAATAAAAGAACCCTTGATTTTGAGCGTGTAGAGCGCAAAAGTTAAAACAATCCCCACAACCCCCAATAACACATGCGGATCGCTAAAATCGCCTAAAGTTACAAGCGTAGCCTTATGGGTAACTACAATATGCATTTCTTTAAGGCCAATAAATGCGATAAAAGCCCCTATCCCTGCGCTCACCGCACGCCTTAAATCGCTAGGAATGCTTCGCATGACCCAACTTCTAAATTTAGTGAAAGACAGGATCACAAAAATCGCTCCAGAGAGTGCTACGATGCCTAAAGCGCTCTGCCAAGGGAGTTTTAACCCTTGAACCAACCCAAAGCTAAAATAAGCTGACAACCCTAATCCCACGCTCATAGCGATGGGGGTGTTTGCCCACAACCCGTTAAACACGCTCGATAAGATAGTGATAATGGCTGTTGCACTCAAAAGGGCTTCATAAGGCATGTTGGCGTGAGAAAGGATAAGAGCGTTTAAGGGCACGATGTAAATCATGGTGATAAAGGTCGTTAAACCCGCTCTAAACTCGGTGGCGATGTTCGTGTTGTGCTCTTTAAGCTTGAAAAACCCCATGTTAGATAACTCCTTACTATTTGGTATAGATTAATTTAATAAGGGGCTTTGGGGTTATGCTAGCGCTATTTTATTTTAAATTGCCTTAAGACGCTTGATTGTGTTGTTTAAATCAAGAGAAGTGAGTAAAAAACCCTTTTTTTAATGAAAATCACAAAAAAGCTCATCTTGTAAGGTCATTTTACTCTTTAATGGTTTTTAAAGAGAGCGTTTTTTAAATTTGAAAAGATTGTTGTAAAACAAACGCCCCCATAAGCACAATTATGGGGATAAATTCTAAAAAGGAGTTTGCCATGGAAAATTAAAAGTGGCGAAAGTATTATACCTTGAAATTTCATTTTTAGAGTTTAATCATTGTTTTTTGAAAATTTTTAACTTCAGAGATTTTTTAGAAATTTAACCCCCCCCTTTTTTTAAAAAAGAAGGTTTTTAATAAGCGAACACATAATTGAGATACACGCTATAAAGCCTTCGGTATTCTAGTTTAGTGCCTAGAAAAGAATAGTAATTCGTGTTAATGGTAGGGATTTTCACGCCCAATTCCATGCCATGTTGAGCCGCATGATGGCTATCTTTTTTCTTAGGTCTAGCGAGATTGGTTCTCAAGCCTAAATTGAATAAAAATTGGAAGTTGGCCGTATTCACTTTAGCGCTATAGACATTGCTGACGGTTTTTAAATTCACGAATTGAGAATTAAGCCATGAAGTCCCTGCTAAGGCAATGCCTCCAAAAAGCCCCATAGAAAAATGGTTGTTCTTTCCTAAAAAGTTGGTTTTTTTATCGTTGATGAAATTAAACAATAAATCACTACCCACCCCATAAGTCCAAACATCAGAAGCCGAGTTAAAGAAATTGGATTTGATATAGGCGTGGTTGTAATCAAAGAAACCATAATACCTTAACCCCCATCTTTTCTTTTTGCCAAAAAATTGCTTATAACCCGCTTGCACGCCAAAGCCATTCAAGGCGCCGTTATTCGTGGCTGAAGAAGCGATCATGCCCATATTCTTAAAAGGGTTGTTGCCAAGTTCTTGAATAAGGGTATTGGCTAGGTTTTGCTCTTGATTGATTTGAGGCGTTTGGTTGTTAAAATCAGCGGCGCTTGTTTTTAATGAAGACAGAGTTTCTTCCACGCCCGCGCAACCGTTCCCCCAATTGCTCTTTTGATTTTGCATTGTCATATTCGTGCTGCTTATGCCGCTCGCATCGCATTTTCCTATGTAGTCTTTAAGATGGCCTGAAGAAAATTTGTTATAGTCGCTCCTCACTTGATTAGCCAGCTTTAAAATTTCTGCTTGAGATTGCGCGTTTTTAAGCATTTTTTGAGCTAAAGCCGTAAGACTGCTAGGGGTATTAAGGTTGAAGTTATTGGGTTGGGTGATATTTTTTGGTTGGTTGGCGTTAAGTTGTTGGGTTTTTTTAACGATTTCTTGCGCGTTATTGAGCATGTCTGAAGCAGCGCTAAACTCTTTGCCAAAAGTCTCGCATGAATTTTTGCCACCACCGGCTGTTTGCCATGAAGGGGTGCTTGTAGCAGCTCCGCCACTACTTCCACTACTAGATTTCGCTATCAACATGGGGCAATAATCTTTTAGAGTATTGACGATCGTTTGCGCGTAAGTTAAAAGATTTTGTGCACCATTTGTTGTATCGATCACAGAAGTTGTCGTTTTAGTTTGATTATTTTGTTGATCCACTGAAGTGGTTACATGCGCTTCTAATTTTTCCCCTTTGCTATTTAAAGGAGCAAGCCCGGCTTGTTTTAAAGCTTTTGAAAGAATCTGATAGGCTTCATGAATTTCTTCGTATTGCTTAATAGATAGAGAAACATTTTTGTCTGCTTTTAATGTATTTGTGCCATTAGAACTATGAGTGCCATTACTATTTGTGCTCCCACCGCAATTGATTGTAGTGCCGTTGCCATTCTCATCGGTGTAGTGGAAATTTTTTTGATTGTTTTCTCCTGGACTTTTGATATAACCTCCACATATGACCGCATAACCCATGCTATTCCATAGCCCTAACACCGATCTTAACGCTAAAAGCGTGGCTTGATAAGCAGGAGATTGGGTCGTCCCACTGGTTAATTTCTTTGCGCGTTCGTTCAAATTATTAACCGCTTGGTTGATCGCTTGCGCGCTTGTCTTTGAACCTGATCCATTATCGTTGGTTAAAAGCCTGCTTAATTTTTCATAAGAGTCTGAAAGTTTTTGCACCTTGTCGGCGTTTTTCACTTTTTGAACCGCTTCACCGATTTGATAACCCACGCTTAAAAAAGCGCCGTTGTCTTCAGCATGGAGCAATGACGCCGCAAGAGTTAGAGAAAGCAAAATCGTTTTTTTCATTTTTTTCATAAAATGTTCCTTAAAGTAATGTTTTAATTGCAAAATGTATAAAAATGAGAATTTATTTACAATTAGTTTAATTGTAGCATAAATTTATTGAATTTCAAAAAAAGTTTTAGGGTGTTTTGACATGTTCAATCAAGCTTTTAAGAGTGTTTTTATTTGATTGGGTAGTTGGGATTTGGTTTTTAGAAAGATTGTTGTAAAATAAACACCCCCATAAGTCGGATTATGGGGATAAATCCATAAAAGGAGTTTGTCATGGCTACCAAACATGGCAAAAACTCTTGGAAAATATTATACCTTGAAATTTCGTTTTTGGGGTGTAAAGTTGTTGTTTTATTGACTGTAAAACGATAGCTTTTGTTTTTCAAAAGTTCCCTTAAGGCTTTTAGCTTTAAGGGTTTTCCTTTAAAGTTTATCCTTAACTTATGGGGGCAAAAAATAAAGTTTAAAAAGATCGTTAGCCCATCATCTCTAAAGCCAAAATTATCATGTTATCAAAGCTTTCTACCCTTTCTTTAGGGCTTAAGGCTTCTTTAGTGATTAAGTGATCTGAAACCGAGCATAAGCATAAAGCCTTAGCGCTCAATTCCATCGCCGTGGCGTATAACCCTGCCGCTTCCATTTCAATAGCCAAGTGGTTGTATTGGGCCATTAAATCAAAGGCATGCGTTTCAAAGGAATAGAAAAAATCGCTTGAAAAGACATTGCCCACTTTCAAGTCAATACCCAAACGCTTCGCTGTTTGATACGCTCTTAAACTCAATTCAAAATCAGGCGTTGCGCTCAAATCGTGGTTTAAAAAACGCACCCGATTGGTTTTAGAATCCGTTGAAGCCCCCATCGCCATGATGATGTCTTTCAAGCCAACTTTTGGGCTAATCGCCCCGCAAGTGCCAATCCTTAAAAGCTCTTTAACCTGATAGGTTTTAATGAGCTCTGTTACATAAATCGTGCATGACGCAATGCCCATGCCATGCCCCATTAAAGAAATCCCCTTACCCTTATACTTCCCGCTAAAGCCTAGCATGTTACGCACATTCGTGATCTCTTTGGCGTCTTGTAAAAATTTTTTCGCAATGTAGCTCACCCTTAAAGGATCGCCGCATAAAAGGCATTGAGGATAAAAATCGCCGATTTTGGCGTTGATGTGAGGGGTCATGATTGTCCTTTAAAGTTTAATAAGTTTTTGCCATAATCTAAGGGGCTTAATCCCAAAAAGTGGGCAATGCTTTGCCCAATATCCGCAAACGACTCGCTCTTGCCTAAAAAGGCTGGTTGCAAATCTTTATGATAGAACAAAACAGGAATGTATTCTCGGGTGTGATCCGTGCCTTTAAAGCTGGGATCGCACCCATGATCGGCGCAAAGAATGAGCAAATCGTTTTCCCTTAAATTTTCTAAAACCTCTTTTAAACGCGTATCAAAATACTCTAAAGCGTTAGCATACCCGCTAATATCGCGCCTATGCCCATAATCGCTATCAAAATGCACAAAATTCGTAAAAATCAAGCTGTTGTTTTGAGCGTTTTTGACCTGCTCTAAAGTAACATCGCATAGCTCCATTAAACTACCGGCTTTGAACTTTTGAGTGATCCCCACATGGGCGTAAATATCAGCGATTTTTCCAATGCTAATGACTTCGCCTTGCTTTTCTTCAATGAATTTTTCAAAAAGCAATTTTTTATGGGGCTTTATCGCATAGTCTTTGCGGTTAGCGGTGCGTTTGAAATTCTCTCTATTTGCGCCAATAAAGGGCCTTGCGATCACTCTAGCGATCTTTAAAGGCTCTAGAATGTGAAACGCTTCTTCACAAAGAGTATAAAGATTATCCAATCCAAATTTTTCTTCATGTGCAGCGATTTGAAACACTGAATCCGCTGAAGTGTAAAAAATGGGGTATAGAGTTTCTAAATGCTTTTCGCCTAAATCTTTAATGATTTCTGTCCCTGATGCGTGGCAATTCCCTAAATAGCCCTTAATCTTAGTTTTACGCATAATTTCATCTAAAATTTCTTTAGGGAAGGAATTGTTTTTGTCTTTAAAATACCCCCATTCAAAAAGAACGGGTGCGCCCATCATCTCCCAATGCCCAGAAATCGTATCCTTAGCGCTAGAAAGTTCCTGCGCATAAGTGTAAGCCCCTATTAAATTAGGTTTAGACTCAAAGCCTAAGGGCAATTCATTGGCGGCTTTTAAAGTGCTCAACCCTAAACCCAAACTCTCTAAATAAGGCAGTTTCAAAACCCCATGGCGATCGTTAGAATCAGCCAGGTTGTTGAAACAAGCCTTAGCGATATTGCCTAAAGTGTTCGCCCCCAAATCGCCAAAATCTCTAGCGTCTTCACTAGCCCCTATACCAAAAGAATCCAATAATAAGATTACCACTCTTTTTTGCATGTTTTGTCCTTTTAATGAGCGTTTAGCCCTATATGAATAACCCAGCGATAGTCGCGCTCATGAAATTAGAAAGCGTGCCTACAAGCACCGCTTTTAAAGCAAGCCTTACAATGAGATCTTTCTTTTTAGGCACTAAACTGCCAAGCCCTCCAATGAGCATAGCGACTGAACTTAAATTAGCAAACCCGCACAACGCAAAAGTGATGATCGCTTTAGTTTTCTCGCTCAAGATTAGAGGAGGGTTATCGCCCAAATAAGGTAAAAATTGCATATAGCCCACAAATTCATTGAGCGCGATTTTAATGCCTATGATTTCTCCAGCAATCCCGGCCTGACTCCAAGGAATGCCTAGCATAAAAGCTAAAGGTTTTAAGAGCGTGCCTAAAATTAACCCTAAAGACAAATGCTCCATGCCTAAAAACCCCCCTACAACCCCTAAAAGCCCGTTAATGAGCGCGAGCATCCCCACAAAGGCTAAAAGCATCGCTCCCACATGCAAAGCTAAATTTAGCCCTGTGCTTGCCCCATTAGCGATAGCTTCTATGGCGTTGACATGCTTTTCTACAGAAGCATCTGCATGGCTAGAAATGGTTTCGTTTTGCGGGTAAATGATTTTAGCGAACAACAAACCCCCAGGAGCGGACATAAACGAAGCGGCTATTAAATAAGGCAAAGGAATGCCCATGCTCGCATACCCGGCTAACACAGGCCCCGCAACGCTAGCCATGCCCACGCACATGACCGCAAAAATCTCTGAATCGCTCATGCTTTTCAAATAAGGTTTAATGACTAAGGGCGCTTCTGTGTGCGCTACAAAAATATTAGCCGCTGCGCTCATGCTTTCTGCTTTAGAAGTGCCTAGGCATTTTTGCAACGCCCCACCGATGAGATTGATCACTAAAGGCATGATTTTTAAATAGTATAGAAGTGAAATCAAGCTAGCAAAAAAGATAATGATCGCTAAAACATTGATCGCAAAGATAAAGCCTCCTATCCCTTGATCGCCCTTAGTGTTTGGAGCGAGATTGCCAAATAAGAAACGCACCCCTTCATAGCCATAACCGATCACGCTTTGTATGCCACTGGCTAAACCTTGCAGCATTTCCCTACCCAAAGGCACATATAAAGCCAACGCCCCTAAAGCCACCTGGATCACAAACGCGCTAATAATCGTGCGATAATTAATAGCCCTTTTATTGCTAGAAAACACCCAAGCAATAAGAAAAAGCACCGCCATCCCTACAACACTAAAAAGAGAGCTAAAAATCATCGTCAAATCCCTAATGTAAGAAATTAAAAGATGCAGAGTTATTGTAGTTTAGATTTGCTAAAAAAAAGATTAAACGGATATTAAATGAAGATTAAATCAAATCATGGTGTCAAGAGGGGGACTTGAACCCCCGACCTCCGGCTTATGAGACCAGCGCTCTAAACCAGCTGAGCTACCTTGACACAAGCAATTTTATAAAAATAAAGAATTGAGATTATACAAAAAATTTTCTTAAAAATCCATTAAAATTACATTAAACTTTTATTACAATCTTACTTTCTCAAATTGATGACAAAAGTTGGGCATTTTCTTGTAAAATAATCCGCATGTTTAAGAAAATTTTTCCATTAGCGTTAGTTTCATCGTTGCGGTTTTTGGGGCTTTTTATTGTTTTGCCTGTCATCAGTTTGTATGCGGATAGTTTCCATTCAAGCAGTCCCTTACTCGTGGGGTTGGCTGTGGGCGGAGCGTATCTTACGCAAATTGTTTTTCAAACCCCCATGGGCATTCTTAGCGATAAGATAGGCCGTAAAGTGGTGGTTATGGTGTGCTTGTTGTTGTTTTTAGCTGGCTCGTTAGTGTGCTTTATAGCAAATGATATTGTTTGGCTCGTTATAGGGCGCTTCATTCAAGGCATGGGGGCTTTAGGGGGGGTTGTTAGCGCGATGGTGGCGGATGAAGTGAAAGAAGAAGAGCGCACTAAAGCCATGGCGATCATGGGAGCGTTTATTTTCATTAGCTTCACCATAAGCATGGCGATTGGCCCTGGGGTTGTGGCGTTTTTGGGGGGGGCAAAATGGCTCTTTTTACTCACTGCGATCTTAACTTTATTGAGTTTATTGATGCTTTTAAAAGTCAAAGACGCCCCTAAAATTTCTTACCAAATCAAAAACATAAAAGCTTATCAACCCAACTCTAAAGCCTTGTATCTTTTGTATCTAAGCTCTTTTTTTGAAAAAGCGTTCATGACGCTTATTTTTGTGCTGATCCCTTTAGCCTTAGTGAATGAATTCCATAAAGATGAAAGCTTTTTGATCTTGGTGTATGTGCCTGGAGCCTTATTGGGGGTTTTAAGCATGGGAGTAGCGAGCGTTATGGCTGAAAAATACAACAAGCCTAAAGGGGTGATGCTTTCTGGTGCACTGTTGTTTATTGTGAGTTATTTGTGCTTGTTTTTAGCCGACTCTAGCTTTTTAGGAAAATATTTATGGCTCTTTATTCTTGGGGTGGCGTTTTTCTTTATTGGCTTTGCCACCTTAGAGCCTATCATGCAATCTTTAGCGTCCAAATTCGCCAGAGCGCATGAAAAAGGCAAGGTTTTAGGGCAATTCACCACTTTTGGCTATTTAGGGAGCTTTGTTGGGGGCGTGAGCGGGGGGTTGAGCTACCATCATTTAGGCGTTTCTAACACAAGCTTAATTGTTGTAGCTTTAGGGCTTATTTGGGGACTATCGCTCTTTTTACTCAACAACCCTTCCAAGCAAAAAAATGTCTATTTCCCCTTAGACGCTTATAATGAGGAACAATTTGAAACTTTAGAAGATAAAATCATTGAATGGTATGTTAATATTAGCGAAGAAATCATTATTGTGAAATATAATTCCGATCACATTAGTGAAGAAGAAATCATTCGCTTAGCGCAAAACTTTAGAAAATAAAACCATAAAGGATCAAAAATGGCCTATGAAATTTCTAAAAAAGTCTTACACATTGTGGGCAAGACCAACGCCACTTACAAACTCATAGAAGAAGGCGATAAAGTCTTATTAGGATTGAGTGGGGGCAAGGATTCTATCATGCTCGCTTGCATCTTAGCCAGGATGCAAAAACATGCCCCTTTCAAATTTGATTTTAAAGCGGTTACCGTGCATTATGGTTTGGGCGAAGATTTGAAGTGGTTGAGCGATTTGTGCCAAGAGCAAGGCATTGAGCATGAGATCATTTACACCCAAATCGCTGCCACCATCAACGAAAAACGCCGTGAAAAAAGCTCGTTTTGTTCGTTTTGTTCTCGTTTGAGGAGAGGGACTTTGTATTCTAAAGCTTTAGAAGAAGGTTATAATAAAGTCGCTATTGCGCACCATTTAGATGATGCGGTGGAAAGCTTTTTTATGAATTTCACTTATAACGGGAGTTTAAGGAGCATGCCCCCCATTTATAGGGCTGAAAACGGCTTGTTGGTGATCCGCCCTTTGATTAAGGTTCGAGAAGCCAGTAGTATCCATTTTGTCACTTCTCAAAATATTCCGGTTGCTCCTGATTGCAACTGCCCAGCCAAGCAGCCCACCTCTGATAAGCCTCCTATCGCGCGATTAGCCACCAAAAATTTCTTAAAAGAAATGCAAAACTTGCACCCTCGTTTCTTTGATAGCTTAGAGAATGCGTTCAATAATGTCCAAGCGAGCAGCTTTAGCGACGCTAGATATTTAGACGCTTAAAGCTTTAAGCTTTTTTGTTGAGCATTTTAATCGCAATCGTAAATAACACCCCTTCAAAGATAGCCGCCATGAGCAACGCGTAGTAGGTGTTTTGCGAGATCGCTTGCGCTTTTAAGCCCACTGCTGCGGTGGTTACTAAAAAAGTTAAAGGCATAGAAGCCCCTAAAGCGAATGAAAACAAATGCTTAGCTTCTTTAAAGTATTTGCGCCACAATAAGGTTGAAGTGATCAAGTGCAAACTTAACATCGCTATGACAATCAATATCCCTTGGAGAATCAAATGCGGGTTTAAAAACACTAATTTTAAGTCTAAAGTAGAGCCTACATGGATGAAAAACAAAGGCACAAAAAACCCAAAACCCACATCATTGAGCTTGTGGATCAATTCTGATTTATGAGGGAAAAAAGTAGAAACGACTAACCCCGCCAAAAACGCCCCTAAAACCATTTCTATTTTGAGCCACACCACGATCGCAACTAGTGAAAAAAAGAGCATGAGCGAAAAACGCACATCTTGGTTAAACTGACTGCTTTTAGGCATCACAAAAAGCTTTAAATGCGGGAACCACCAAAACAAAGTCTTAAAGATTTGAAACGCCACGATAATTAAGATTAAAAAAACAATGAGAATGCCTAAATCTTTAATCAAATCCATGCCCAAACCATGCGAATACACCCCATCCACGACCACCAAACCAAAAATGCTTAATAATTCCCCAATAACGCCCACTTTCAAAACCAAATCAAGCCACAAAATCTCTTTACGATAATCTTTGACTAAAGTCATGATCATGCCCAAACTAATAATAGGGAAAATCACCATGAAAATAGGCTCTAAATTAAGGCTAAAAGTAAGGATGAACGAAAGCGTGTATAAAATCAACAGATAAGCAAAAATGCGTTTTAAAAGAGAAACCCCTAATTTTTTAAACAAATAAATCTCTACTTCCAAACCGCATAAAAACATTAAAAATAAAAAGCCAATCTCAGACATGATTTCAAAGCCCTTGGTTGGCTCAATAAAACCCACATACGCCCCAACAGACCCAAATAAAATCTCCACAACCGTGATAGGCAAACGAGAGATTCTAGACATATAAGGGGCCATCACAATTAAAAGCATAATGAGCGCAAAAGTGAAAAATTCTGCATGCATGTCTTAATTTTACCTTATTTATTGATTAAGTTAGCGATAGGGTTTTTCTCTTTATAAGTGGTAAAAACCCCTTTTTTGATTTCATAATAAGTTACCCCTAACGCTACTAAAAACGCTAAAAATTGCGCAATAGGGTAAGTTACCCAAACGCCATTAATCCCATAAAAATAACTTAAAATCGGCAATAGAATAACTATAAACCCCAGCGTGTGTGAAAGGGTGATGATAAACGAACTTTTAGCGCGTTGGATGGATTGGAAAAACACCGCGCACAACAAAGTCATGCCTAAAAAAACATAGCCAACATAATAAATATTCATCGCCCTTTTAGTTTCTTGCATAAAGAGAGGGTCTTGTTCGCTTGGCTGCAAATAAAGCTTGATTAAAAATTCATCTAAGAAATAATAAGCGCCATAGAAAACAATCCCTATACAAAACGCCACTTTCAAACCAAAAACAAACACCTCTTTCACGCGCTCTAATTTTCTAGCCCCATAGCTAAAGCTCGCAATCGGTTGGATGCCTTGAGAAATCGCAAATAAAGTCGTAAAAAAGATAATCGCATTATACATAACGATCCCATACATGCTCACAAATCTTTCCCCTGCAGTGTGCATGATAGCGGTATTAAACAACAAAATCATAATAGAAGCGCTAAATTCTGCCGTGCTTTGAGGCACGCCACTTTTGGCTGAAGAAATGACTGAAGACAAAGAAAAACGCTTGATGAAATACAATTGCCCTTTTTTGCGCAAAAAATGCTGCATTAAGACTAAAACCCCTATCGCATGCCCTATCACGGTGGCTATCGCACTGCCTTGAACCCCCACTTCCAAAACAAAAATAAACAAGTAGTTGAAAAAGATATTCGCTAACGAGCCAATCAGCATCGCTACCATCGCTAAAATGGGGCGTTTGTCATTCACCACAAAAACATCCGCCAAAGGGTGCAAAACCATAAAAACCGCGCCCATTAAAATGATTTCAATGTAGCGTTTGGACATGCTCAATAAAGCGTCATTGCTCCCAAAAAGGCGCGCGATAGTTTCGCTAAAAGGCAATAACGCCATGCTCAAAATAAAGACGCTTATAGCGACAAAATAAAACACGCTGCTAAACACAAGCCTAGCCCTATGGGTTTTATTTTGACCCAAAAAATACCCCACAATACTCGCTGCCCCAAAACCAAAAAGCAATTCATACGCCACCAACGCCGGGAAAATAGGCCATGCGATATTGACCGCAGCGATAGCTTCTTTACCCAGTTTCTTGCCCACAAACATGCCATCTATCATAGAGTAAGTGGAAAGTGAGATCATAGAAAAAGCTAAAGGGATAAAATAATAAAAAAAGAGCTTCCTAATAGAATCTTTATGCAAATCAATCTTTTTTTTTAGCATTTAAACCACACATTAAAATTTATGACAAATTTTTCTATTTTAACATAAAAAGAAAGACAATCTGTCCGTTAGCGCACTTAGATTTAAGCAGTATCATTAAATTTTAAAAAATGGTTTTTAGCGCAAAAGGGATTTTCTTTATTGGGCTAATCCTTTTAACGCTCTTTATGTTTTTTTAAACTTTATCGTAATGAATCTAAGCCAAAACAGTGCCAACAACCCTAAAGCCCCACCCACAAAGCCAATATACCCTAGCCCTAATTGGTGAATCACAATACTGCCAAATAACGCTCCTGCCCCAATCCCCACATTATAGCTCCCCGAATAAATCGCACTCGCAACATCCGTGGCATCTGGCGCGAGTTGCAACACCCTCATTTGCAAGGAAATCCCAAGCGAAGTGATCCCAATCCCCCATAAGAAAATTTGCAAGAAAACCACCCACTCTGAATTTTTAAACACAAAAAGTAAGAGTTGCGGGCAAATGACTAAAACCATTGCAAAAGCGATAAATTTTCTTGAATTTTTCGCATACAAACGGCCGAATAAAAAACTCCCCACCACGCCTGCTAACCCAAACACAAACAGCATTAGTGTCGTAATGTCAGGGGAAAATTGGCTGATTTGAATGATAAAAGGCTCAATATAGCTATAAGTGGTGAAATGCCCAGAAATAACCATGATCACAAGCAAATAAATCCCCATTAAAAGCGGTCGTTTGACTAATACAGGAAGGCTAGATAGAGTGCCTGCGTTTTTACTCGGCAAAGGCGGGAGCGATTTATACATCAGCAACGCTATAAGAGTCGCAACGCCCCCAATCACGCCAAAAGTGGAGCGCCAATCTAGCATTTGCCCAATGATTCTCCCAAGCGGCAACCCTAAAATCATCGCCAACGAACTCCCTAGCGCCAATAACCCCAAAGCTTGCTGTTTCCTGCCGATGGGCGCGACACGAATGACTAAAGAAGCCGTAATGGACCAAAACACTGAGTGGGCTAAAGCGATTCCAGCGCGAGAAATCAGTAACACCCAAAAATTCCACGCTAACGCTGAAAGGATATGGCTGAGAATGAAAAGGGCAAAAAGGAAAAGCAATAAGCGTTTCCTTTCAATTTTAGCGCTAAGTAGCATCAAGGGCAATGATCCAAGAGACACCAGCCACGCATAAAGAGTGATCATAAGCCCCACTGTTGCACTCTCCATTTCAAAACTTTTTGCAATGTCTGATAGAAGCGCAACAGGGACAAACTCCGTGGTGTTAAAAATAAACGCCGAAAGCGAAAACACAAAAACCCGCATCAAGGCGAGTTTTTTATACGATTGTTTGGTTATCATCATTTAAATCTTAAGAGGTTAAATTTTATTCAATTTGAAAACTTGTAGTATAAGACAAAAATTTTAATCGCTTATAAATTGGGGGCTGGTTAAAACAAATATTTCCGCTCCATAGGCGCATTAATTTAAGGGAGTTGTTACTATATAAAACAGAATTTAAAATCATTTCTAACTTTTAACCAATCTATTTTTTGTAACTGCGGTCATTGTTGATTAAGCGCTAGAATTAGCCCATTGCTTTTTAATATTTTAGAATTTTAGAACAAAGGATAATTAAAATGAAAAAAACTTTTTTGATCGCTTTAGCGTTAGCCACTTCTCTTATAGGCGCTGAAAACACCAAATGGGATTATAAAAACAAAGAAAATGGCCCGCACCGCTGGGACAAATTGCACAAAGATTTTGAAGTGTGCAAAAGCGGTAAAAGCCAATCGCCCATCAATATTGAGCATTACTACCACACGCAAGATAAAGCCGATTTGCAATTCAAATACGCCGCTTCTAAACCTAAAGCGGTCTTTTTCACCCACCACACTTTAAAAGCTTCGTTTGAACCGACTAACCACATCAATTATAGAGGGCATGATTATGTGTTGGATAATGTACATTTCCACGCCCCTATGGAATTTTTAATCAATAATAAAACCAGGCCTTTGAGCGTGCATTTCGTACATAAAGACGCTAAAGGGCGTTTGTTGGTGTTAGCGGTAGGTTTTGAAGAAGGGAAAGAAAACCCCAACCTTGATCCTATTTTAGAAGGCATTCAAAAGAAACAAAATTTTAAAGAGATAGCTTTAGACGCTTTCTTACCTAAAAGCATCAATTACTACCATTTTAACGGCTCTCTCACCGCTCCTCCTTGCACAGAAGGGGTGGCATGGTTTGTCATAGAAGAGCCTTTGGAAGTCTCTGCCAAACAATTAGCTGAAATCAAAAAACGCATGAAAAATTCGCCCAACCAACGCCCCGTCCAGCCTGACTACAACACCGTAATCATTAAAAGCTCAGCTGAGACCCGCTAAAGACCCGATAAAATGAAAACTCTCTCTTTATAAAGAGGGAGATAAAAATTATTCTAATAAAACAACGCCAAAAATTGCAACCGCTTGTATTTTGTGAAACGCTCAAACGCTAAAGACGATTGGGATCCCTACTAAGGAGTTTAAAAAAAGCTCTGTTCTAATTGGGTAACATAGAGTTTTTAAAATACCATAAATAAGCTAAAACGATTTTATGGTATTCTTATTTTTCTTATGCCTACATCCTTTTACTATAACCATAACCCGCTTTTTCTGCTTTTTTCTCGGTATTGGCAACTACTTTTATTTCTTTATTAATATCAGCAAATATTTTTTGAACGAACAAAAGGCTTTGAGAGGTTGAAAGGTGGGCTTGTGGGTCTGTTTTTAAATGTCTCATTTCAAGCATTTTAGCTTGAGCTTTAGAGCGTATTTTTAGATTTTCTTTTTGCCATTCTTCTATAGCGTTAAAATCTCTAGGATCTAGTTCTAAATAAGCGATAGAACTTGGTTTATAAAAATCCACTTGTCTAGCGATAGCTTTTTGTGAATAGGGCAGAGATTCCAGCTCTTTTTGCAAATAAGCTATAAGCTCTTGCGCTTTTGATCCTCTTTGAGAGCGGGGTTGTTTAGAGTTTGGGAGGTGTTTTGGCTGGATAGGGGTTTGATTGGTTTTTGCAGGTTTAGGGGTTTTGCATTCAGCTTCTACTTCTATAGCACCACCCTTAATTCCTGCTTTTTTAATAAAGAATTGATTATGTTTTTCTTGGCAATTTTGTTCTGCGTATTTAATGAAATCTTTCTGTGTATTAATTGTCTTTTGTTTTTCTTGTTCTGTCTTTTGTTTTTCTTGTTCTGTCTTTTGTTGTTCTTGTTCTGTCTTTTGTTATTCTTGTTCTACTTTTATTTGGTTATTAGTCTCTATATTGCTTGTCTTTTGTTGTTCTTGTTCCAGTCCTATCCCACTCTTGTTCGCTCTATCCCTAGCATTTTCAGCTTCCTTTTGAGTTTCAGCCACTTCCTTTTTGGATTGGTCATCAGCAAAACACACATTCATAAGCATGGCCGTTATCGTTGTTACACCTATTGCTGAATTAAACCATGAGTTAGGATGCGTTTTTAAATAATCATCTGCAGTCTTAACATTCCCGCATATCCAATCGCTTTTTTTAATTTGTTTTTTTATCGAGTCTTTTATCGCCTCCCAAAAAGCAATCCCCATTACAGACACTCCCACATTCTTAAAAACTTTCTTTTCTTTTGCCGTTTTTCCTAACTTCATCATCATTGTTGCAAGCATTACTAAAACCCTTATAATAGGCATTTAAATCCTTTCAAAAAAACAATCTCACTTTTCAAAATCTTATTATTGTAGTGTATATAGCCATATTTAACCGCTATTAAACAATTGGTTTGAAAAATTGTAAGGGTCAATCCAATCAGATTTTTCTAATCCATTCCAATAAAACTTGATACAAGTTTTCTTTATACCTTAAACTCACACCCTTTTAAAGGGAATAATAGGCAATAACTCGCTAGCTAAACATTCACTCTCTGCTTGAGTGTAAGCCTTTCATTCCTTTTGACCTACCAAATATTAGCATTTCTCTCAATCAAGCCTTGAGAAATTCAATTACACCCTTATTTAACATCGCAAGCCTAGTAACTTAAAGCTCTTTTTTAGAGATTGGGTTAGATTGATCCTTATCCTTAATTCAAGTGCATGCACATTCATCTTTGTTATCTTTGAGCGAACTCAAGCGTTCTTAATGTAATGCAGAGCGATTTTGAGCGCGTTGGTGGCTGCCCCCACTCTTAATTGATCCGCCACGCAAAAGCCGTGCAAAGTTTTCTTATCAAACAAATCCTTCCTCAAGCGCCCAATAAAGGTGCTATCCGTGTTGCTCGCTTTTAAGGGCGTGGGGTAGAGATTATGGCTAGGATCATCGCAAACAACCACGCTAGGGGCGTTTTTTAAAACTTCATAGACTTCTTTAAGATCGAATTCTTTTTCAAAAGCGATACTCAAACTCTCGCTATGACTCCTCAATACCGGCACGCGCACGCAAGTCGCGCTGATAGGGAAATTTACGCCCATGATTTTATGGGTTTCATGCACCATTTTTAGCTCTTCTTTCGTGTAACCATTCTCATTAAAAGTATCAATATGAGCGATCGCATTGAAAGCGATCGGATAAGGGAAAGCCCCAGCTTGCAAGATTTGGCTTAAATCAATAGCGGGATCTTTTTCCAAACATTCTAAAGCGGTTTTTAACTCATTTTTTAAACTCTCTATACCCTTATTCCCTGCCCCACTCACGGCTTGATAGGTGCTAACAATCACGCTTTTTATCTTAAAATGGAGGTGTAAGGGGTTTAAGATTTGCGTCATTTGAATGGTAGAGCAATTAGGGTTAGCGATGATATTTAAAGGAGCGTTAAAGATTTCTTTAGCGTTGATTTCAGGCACGACTAAAGGCACATCTTTATGCAATCTAAAAAAGCTCGTGTTATCAATCACTAAGGCCGTTTTTGAAGCGCTTATAGCAAATTCTTCGCTCACGCTCCCCCCAGCGCTAAAAAAGGCGATGTCTATTCTTTCTTTTTCAAAAACTTCATGCGTGGTTTCTAAAATTTCATAGTCTTTATTGAAAGCTTTGATCTTTTTACCGGCACTCCTAGCGCTAGCGAGCGGGACAAATTTTTTAATCGGGAAAAAAGAATTTTCTAAACCCTTAATCAGCTCTTGGCCTACCGCCCCACTAGCCCCGACAATAGCAACATTATAAGTCTTCATTGTTTTCTCCAATGATTTCAAGGGCTTTTAAAAAACTCAAACAATTCAACTGCATGCCTGAATGCATGTTTTTTAGGCTTAAGGTTTCGCTTTTAAATTCTTCTTCGCCAATGACAGCCACAAACTCATGCCCCCTATGGTTAGCATAAGAAAAGGGTTTTTTGATTTTTTGAGCTTCTGGATAGACTTCGCTAAAAATCCCGCTTTGCCTTAAAGACTCCGCTAAGCGGTTTGCATAAGAAAAATACTCTTCATGCATGCAAGCGATTAAGACTTTGGCTTGGGTGGAACGCTCGTCTAATAATTGCATTTCACTCAAAGCCACAATCAATCGATCAATCCCAATAGAAGCCCCCACCCCTTGTAAATTCTCTTTAGAAAAATTTTTAGTCAAATGATCGTAACGACCCCCTGAACACACACTCCCTAAAGACTTCATGCCATTAAGCGTGGTTTCATACACAATCCCTGTATAATACCCTAATCCCCTAGCGATAGAAAAATCAATTTTATACAGGTTTTGAGAAATTTGTAAATCCCCTAGCAACTGGTATAGCCTTTCTAAATCCTGTATGCCCTTTTTTAGATTTTCATTATAGTCTTTCAAATAAGCAATTTTTTCAAAAAATTCCGCATGGCTTAAATCGTTTTGTTTGATTTGAACCATTTCTAAAAGCTTTTTAATGGTGTTTAAATCCAAATCGCACTCTTTTTTTAATTCTTCTTCAACCCCATTCAGGCCAATTTTTTCCAATTTATCCACAATGCGCAACGCTTCATTCACTTGAGAAACGCCAAAATATTCGCATATCCCGTTCAAAATTTTTCTGTGGTTGATAGAGACGCAAAAATCTTCTAAATCCAAAGCTTTCAAGGAAGCGATAATCACTTGAATGATCTCAGCATCGCACACCAAGCTTTCGCTCCCTATAAAATCAAAATCGCATTGCGTAAATTCCCTGTAACGCCCTTTTTGCGCCCTTTCGCCCCTAAAGACATTGCCTATAGCGTAGCGTTTAAAGGGCATGCCTAGCGTTTGGTGGTGCAAAGAAACAAAGCGGGCTAATGGCACGGTCAAATCAAACCTTAAAGCCACATCCCTATCCCCATGGTCTTTAAAACGATAAATTTCTTTTTGAATATCACTGCTCGCATCAGGCAATAATACTTCAGCGTATTCCAAATGAGGGGTTTCAATCGGCACAAAACCAAAACTTTGAAACACGACTGAAACTTTAGAAAGTAACTGGGCTTTTTGCATCGCATCTTTAGGCAAGCGGTCTTTAAACCCGCTCAACACTTTAGGGGTAATCATTCCATTTCCTTGTATTTGTATGCTAAAATTTTAGCTTAAAATCTTTAAAAAAGGGCTATTGATGAGCGTAAATGCGCCCAAACGCATGCGTATTTTATTGCGTTTGCCTAATTGGTTAGGCGATGGGGTGATGGCAAGCTCGCTTTTTTACACCCTTAAACACCACTACCCTAACGCGCGTTTTATCTTAGTGGGCCCGCAAATGACTTGCGAACTTTTCAAAAAAGATGAAAAAATAGAAGCCGTTTTTATAGATGACACCAAAAAATCCTTTTTCAGGCTACTAGCCACTCACAAACTCGCTCAAAAAATAGGGTGTTGCGATATAGCGATCACTTTAAACAACCATTTTTATTCCGCTTTTTTGCTCTATGCGACAAAAACGCCCGTTCGTATCGGTTTTGCTCAATTTTTTCGTTCTTTGTTCCTTAGCCATGCGATAATTTCTGCCCCTAAAGAGTATCATCAAGTGGAAAAGTATTGCTTTTTATTTTCGCAATTTTTAAAAAAAGAATTGGATAGAAAAAGCGTTTTACCCTTAAAACTGGCCTTTAACCTCCCCACTCACACCCCAAACACCCCTAAAAAAATCGGCTTTAACCCTAGCGCAAGCTATGGGAGCGCTAAAAGATGGCCAGCTTCTTATTACGCTGAAGTTTCTGCTGTTTTGTTAGAAGAAGGGCATGAAATTTATTTTTTTGGGACTAAAGAAGACGCTATCGTTTCTGAAGAAATTTTAAAACTCATTAAAGGCTTATTAAAAAACCCCTTATTATCCAATAACGCTTACAATCTGTGCGGGAAAACAAGCATTGAAGAATTGATAGAGCGCATCGCTATTTTAGATTTATTCATCACTAACGATAGCGGTCCTATGCATGTGGCTGCTAGTGCACAAACCCCCTTAATCGCTCTTTTTGGCCCCACTGATGAAAAAGAAACTCGCCCCTATAAAGCTCAAAAAACGATCGTATTGAACCACCATTTAAGCTGTTCGCCCTGCAAGAAACGAGTTTGCCCCTTAAAGAATGAAAAAAACCATTTGTGCATGAAATCTATCACTCCCCTTGAAGTCTTAAAAGCCGCTCACACTCTTTTAGAAAAGCCTTAAACGCCTTTTATGCGCTTTTTTAAAGAACACAGCCGTATTGACAAAATTCTAGCTAGTATATAAAAGATTCAAACTTCACTTTTAAAGGTGTAAGAAGAGCGATAAATCCTATCAAGGGTTTTTAAAAAAATGGTAAGAAAAATTATAGAATAGTATCTAAAGAAGCGTTTTTAAAAACGCTTCTTTAGAGTCAAAGCCATTAGACCACTGAGTTTTTAGGTTTTTTGGCGTCTTTTTTATCTTTGTGAGCGTATGCAGAACTCACAGCCAAAACTGATAATAAAACACCTGTCAAGATTTGCTTTTTCATACGAAAACTCCTTATGATGATCTTAAAAGCGAGAGAATTATATTTCTCAAAAGTAAACGAATAGAAACCAATAGAATTTTCACTAAGAAATTTGCAGATTGCGTTTTGTTATATAAAAACGCCTGGGAGCAATCAGCCATTTTTCTTAAAAAATAAAAACGCTCAAAAGCGTTTTTTAAGATTGAAGACAAAAAAGCTTGTTATTAGTCAAGCGGAATTTCTTAATAATGCGATCTTATGGGCGTTAAGAAGAAAAGTTATTTCAAAATACCCCCTATCCCTTGAAAAAATGAGTCTTAAATAAACTTAAGAAAGTGAAACCGCCCCTTTCTAAAGAAAGAAGCTTCCTAACTAAAGCATTCCATTGAATGCTAACACGAAAGGCTTTGTTCTTTATAGTCTGTATGGATATTTCCTACCCCAAAAAGACTAGAGCTATTTTAATCTCTTTTAGCTAAAATATAGCCTAATGGCTATGCACCTATATTGCACCTTAAAAGATAGAGTTTTTCGCGCTGTTGGGATAAACTTTACTATAAAGCAAAGCAACCAAAACCCCATTTTTAAAAAATTAAAAAATTTTAGTTACTCCTGTTTGACAATAGAGTCAAGAATCAATTTTATAGCAAGAAAGGTAATTAGAGAGATAAAAAGGGTTAAAAACCCTCAAAAAAGTCTTTTTTAAATCCAAAAGAGAAAAAGTTTAAAGACTACCTACAACACCCTCTCACAAGAGAGCGTTATAATCAAATCAACCCTTGCGTTTTTCTACAATTTCCTTAGCGATATTGCTAGGCACTTCACCATAATGATCAAACTCCATAGAGTAAGTCCCACGCCCTTGAGTGGCTGATCGTAAATCCGTAGAATAACCAAACATTTCCACCAACGGCACGAAAGCGTTCACGATTTTCAAGCCTAATCGGTCATCCATAGAATTGATTTGCCCTCTTCTTCTATTCAAATCGCCAATCACATCGCCCATGTATTCTTCAGGGACTTCCACTTCCACTTTCATCATAGGCTCTAGTAAAACCGGGTTAGCCGCACGACTCGCTTCTTTAAACGCCATAGAGCCAGCGATTTTAAACGCCATTTCTGAAGAATCCACATCATGGTAGCTCCCATCATAAAGGGTAACCTTAAAATCCACCACCGGATAGCCTGCCAAAACGCCATTTTGCATCGCTTCTTGGATACCCTTATCCACCGCAGGGATATATTCTTTAGGGATCACGCCCCCAGAAATTTCATTCACGAATTCATACCCACTGCCAGGCTCTTTAGGCTCAAGCTTGATAAACACATGCCCGTATTGCCCACGACCACCGCTTTGCTTAGCGTATTTATGCTCTTTGCTCACGCTTGAGCGGATAGTCTCTCTAAAGGCGACTTGCGGCTGACCGATTTCAGCTTCCACCTTAAATTCTCTTTTTAATCTATCCACGATGATTTCTAGGTGCAATTCACCCATGCCACCAATAAGGGTTTGCCCGGTTTCTTCTTGAGTCATCACCCTAAAGCTTGGATCTTCTTCAGCAAGCTTGCCTAACGCCACGCCCATTTTTTCTTGGTCTGCTTTCGTTTTAGGCTCCACAGCGATGTGAATGACTGGCTCAGGAAATTCCATCCTCTCTAAAACGACAGCATTCTTTTCATCGCAAAGCGTGTCCCCAGTCAGCGTGTCTTTTAAGCCCACAAACGCGCAAATCTCGCCCGCATAAACTTCTTTAATGTCTTCTCTCTTATTGGAGTGCATTTTAAGGAGTCTTCCCACGCGCTCTTTTTTGTCTTTGGTGGAGTTATACACATAGCTACCGGACTCTAGATTGCCACGATACACGCGCACAAAAGTGAGTTGGCCCACAAAAGGATCCGTCATGATTTTAAACGCCAAACCGGCAAACTCGCCATCATCGCTGGATTTCACAAAAACCTCTTCTTCAGTTTTTGGATCAATCCCCTTAATATCCACAACCTCCGTAGGCGCTGGCAAGTAATCAATGACTGCATCCAATAAAGTCTGCACGCCTTTATTTTTAAAAGAAGAACCACAAAGCATAGGGACAAGGCTCATGTTCAAACAACCTGTTTTAATGCCTTTTTTGATTTCTTCAACACTCAATTCTTCACCGCCTAAATACTTTTCCATTAAGGCTTCATCTTGCTCGGCTACGGCTTCTACAAGCTTTTCTCGGTATTGTTTAGCCTTTTCTAACAAATCGCTAGGGATTTCTTCCACATCGTATTTGGCTCCCATGGTTTCATTATTCCAAACAATCGCTTTCATTTGGACCAAATCAATCACGCCAATGAAAGTGTCTTCAGCCCCAATAGGGATATTAATAGGCACAGGATTAGCTTTCAAGCGAAGCTTAATCTGGTTTTCTACATTATAGAAATTCGCCCCAATCCTATCCATTTTATTGACAAAAACAATCCTAGGCACGCCGTATTTATTCGCTTGACGCCACACGGTCTCGCTTTGAGGCTGCACGCCCCCAACCGAGCAAAACACCGAAACCGCGCCATCTAGAACGCGCATGGATCGCTCCACTTCAATAGTGAAATCCACATGCCCTGGAGTGTCAATCAAATTGATTTGGTGATCCTTCCAAAAGCAAGTCGTTGCCGCAGAAGTGATCGTGATCCCTCTTTCTTTTTCTTGCTCCATCCAATCCATTGTCGCCGCGCCGTCATGCACCTCGCCAATCTTATGGCTCACGCCTGTATAGAATAAAATCCTTTCAGAAGTGGTGGTTTTCCCGGCATCAATGTGAGCGGCGATACCGATATTCCTAATCCTATTTAATGGGGTTTTTCTAGCCATTCTAACTCCAATTACCAGCGATAGTGTGCGAACGCTTTATTCGCTTCTGCCATTTTATGCACATCTTCTTTTTTCTTAAAAGCTGCACCCTTATCGCTAGCCGCATCCATAAGCTCATTAGCCAATCTATCCACCATCATTCTTTCATTGCGTTTTCTGGTCGCTTCTAAAATCCAACGAATAGATAGCGACTGCTGGCGACTCGCTCTCACTTCTACGGGCACTTGATAGGTAGCCCCACCCACTCTTCTGCTACGCACTTCCACTAAAGGACGCACTCTTTCTAGGGCTTTTTCAAACACTTCAATCCCTTTTTCACCGCTTTTTTCTTCAATCTTATTAAAAGCTTTGTAGATGATTTTTTCCGCTACGCTTTTCTTGCCGTCATACATCATCTTATTGATAAACTTCGTAACCACTTTGTTCCCATAAACAGGATCGCCCAAAACCTCCCTAACGGGTGCTTTTCTTCTTCTCATGTTTTTGTTTTCCTCTTATTTTTTTTTGTTGTCGGTTGCTTTCTTGTCGGTTGCTTTAGCTTTTTTAGTCCCATATTTAGAGCGTGAAACCGTTCTTTTATTGACCCCTGCAGTGTCTAAAGCGCCACGAACGATGTGGTATTTCACACCGGGTAAATCCTTAACCCTACCCCCACGCACTAACACAATGGAGTGTTCTTGCAAGTTATGCCCTTCACCAGGGATATAACTGATCACTTCAAATTTACTGGTCAGACGGACCTTAGCGACCTTTCTTAAAGCCGAGTTAGGCTTTTTAGGGGTAGTCGTATAAACCCTAGTACAAACCCCTCTTCTTTGAGGGCATTCCACTAATGCAGGTGATTTCGTTTTTTTAACCACCTTTTTCCTTTCTTTTCTAATCAACTGATTGATAGTAGGCACTATTTTTCCTTATTCTAAAAATTTAAAACTAAAAGTTCTCCCATTTTACCCTAATTTTTCTTTTAAAAATCTTAACCGATTTTTTTGTCAAAATTTAGGGTCATCTTCAAGCGTTCTTAACACGATTTTTTTATTCTTATACATGCCCGTTCCCACAGGGATCATCCTCCCCAACACCACATTCTCTTTCAAGTCTTCTAAAAAGTCTTTTTTCATAGCGATACTGGCTTCTGTTAAAACTTTAGTCGTTTCTTGGAAAGAGGCCGCTGAAATGATGCTATCGCTCCCAATAGCTGCTCTGGTGATCCCTAAAAGCACCGGTTCAGCAATCGCAGGCTCGCCTTTTAAAGCGATCACACGAGCGTTTTCTTCTTTGAAGAGTTTTTTACTGACTAAATCCCCTTCAATAAACTTGCTATCCCCGCTGTCTAAAATACGCACTTGCCTTAGCATTTGAGAAACAATGATTTCAATGTGCTTGTCCGCAATGCTTACCCCCTGCCTGCGATACACTTGCTGAACTTCGCTCACAATGTATTTATAAAGCTCTTTTTCGCCGCTGATCCTTAAAATATCATGGCTTGAAACCACGCCATCCGTCATCGCTTCTCCCGCATGCACAAATTCATCAGCATGCACTAAAATTTGCTTGCCCTTATCCACAAAATAATCCATGGGACGGCCATCTTTAGAAGTTACAATGATGTGTTCTTTATTGCGAATGGGTTTGCCAAAACTCACAATCCCATCAACTTCAGAAAGGATCGCCACATCTTTAGGCTTGGGTTTTCTCGCTTCAAAGAGTTCCGAAACCCTTGGGAGACCCCCGGTAATATCCCTGGATTTAACGGTCGCTTTAGGGATTTTCGCTAACACTTCAGCCTGCTCCACGCTAGAGCCATCAATAATAGCGATAGAAGTTTTTGGCTCTAGGAAATAACGCACCTCTTCGCCATTGATCCCCTCTAAAAACAAGCTTGGTTTGTATCCGCTTGGAATGTAATCATTCACCACTAAGCTTGTAATGCCGGTATTTTCGTCTTCTTTTTCAGCGACCGTAACCCCTGCGATAATATCCACAAAACCCACCTTACCTTTAAAGTCCGCAATGATAGGGGTGTTGTAAGGATCCCATGTGGCAATCGTTTTGAAAGTGTTGGTCGTGGGTTTAGAAATCACGCTATTAGCGCTCACTTCACTATTATCATCAATCAAGATCTCAGAACCCCTAGCGATATAATGGCGAGCGGCTTCCCTACCATTATCATCGGCTATCACCGCAAACAAGCCTTTTTCGCTCACAATATCGCCCTTTTTGATCCCATGAGTGCGCTCTAAATGATTAGCCTCTAAAACATAGTATTTGATTGCACCTTTTTCTTTGGCATACACATCTTGCGCAATAGGGTCATTATCCTTGACTAGCAATTCGCTCGCATAAGGGATGCGATTAGGCACATTCCAGCCCTCTTGGATAATATCAGCGATACTTCCCCCCTTATGCACCTTATGCCCACTAGCATAAGGCAAATACACTTTCCCCTCAATCTTACCGCCAACGCCGGCCAATTCGCTTGGCTTGACAATATCGCTTCTTCTTAAAACAAATTTAGCTTCTTGATCGCCATTTTTCACGCTCACAACGACTTCTTCATAGACCGTTTCAATGCGTAATTCCCCATCAAAAGGCGCTTTAATCTTAGGCTCTACCACTAAAATAGAAGCGTTACGGCGGTTAGCGATAATGTTTTTACCCTCTTTATTCGTGTAAGTCCTAAGGTTGTAGAAACGCACAAAACCTTCTTTACTCGCTACAATTTCGCACTCATCCTGACTCCTACTCGCTGTCCCGCCCACATGGAAAGTCCTTAAAGTGAGCTGCGTTCCAGGCTCCCCAATAGATTGCGCGGCTACCACGCCCACCGCTTCACCCGGATAACTCATCTTGCCTTCGCCCAAATTCAAACCATAGCATTTCGCGCACACGCCCTTTGGTGCTTTACAAGTTACTGGGGTGCGGATCGTAATGGATTTAATCCCGGCTTCAACCACCTTTTTAGCGCCCTCTTCATCAATCAAAGTGTCCGCATAAAGCAAGATTTCATTCGTAATGGGATCGATCACATCTTCTAATAAAACGCGCCCAAAAATACGCTCTTCTAGAGGTTCAATCAGCTCACTCCCCACCGCAATATCCGTGATTTCAATCCCTTCATGCGTGCCGCAATCATCAGACACCACCTTGACATTTTGCGAAACATCAATGAGCTTTCTTGTCAAATACCCCGCATTGGCGGTTTTTAGCGCTGTATCCGCTAAGCCCTTTCTAGCGCCATGCGTGGAGTTAAAGTATTCTAAGACATTCAACCCCTCTTTAAAGTTAGAAATAATGGGCGTTTCAATGATACTGCCATCTGGCTTTGTCATAAGACCCCTCATCGCTGAAAGCTGACGGATTTGCGCCGCACTACCCCTTGCACCGCTATCTGCCATCATATAAATAGAGTTAAAGCCCTCTTTATCTTGCGCGATAGCGCTCATCATTTCTTTACTCATTTTGTCATTGACTTCAGTCCAAGTGTCAATGATCTTATTGTAACGCTCTTGGTCAGTGAGCAGCCCTTGATCGTATTGTTGCTGGATTTTTTTAACCTCTACTTTGGCTTTTTCCACCATTTTTTGCTTGTCTTTTGGCGTGATAATATCCTCCATAGAGATAGAAATACCAGCCTTAGTCGCATACCTAAAGCCAAGCGCTTTCAAATTATCCAAAAAGGTTGCAGTAATGCCGATACCGCCGACTTTATGCACATAATCCACAAGCACGCCAATATCTTTTTTCTTCATGGGTCTGTTCCACAAATCCGTAGGGATAAAATCAGGCAAAATAGACTTAATAATCATGCGCCCCGCGCTCGTAGCGATAATATTCCCTTGATCTAAAACCCTAATCTTTGCGTGGATGTCTAATTCTTTCGTGTCAATAGCGGTGATGATTTCATTCACGCTAGAAAAAAGCTTATGCTCGCCCTTGACCCCACTCTTTTCTAAAGAAAGATAATAAAGCCCTAAAACCATATCCTGGCTAGGAATGGCTACGGCTTTACCGCTAGCGGGTAAAAGGATATTCATAGAGCTTAGCATGAGCACCTTGCATTCAGCGATCGCTTCCTGGCTTAAAGGCACATGCACCGCCATTTGATCCCCGTCAAAATCGGCGTTGAACGCTGAACACACTAACGGGTGCAATTGGATCGCTTTGCCGTCAATCAGCTTTGGATGGAACGCTTGAATGGATTGCTTGTGCAAGGTAGGAGCGCGGTTGAGTAGCACCGGATACCCCTCTGTGATTTCTTGCAAGCACTCCCACACTTCATTGCTTTTTTGCTCAATCATGCGTTTAGCTTGTTTGAGCGTGGTGGCATAGCCCCTCTCTTCAAGCTTGGATAACAAATGCGGTTTGAAGAGTTCTAACGCCATGTTTTTAGGCAACCCGCATTCATCCATTTTAAGATTAGGCCCAACCACAATCACGCTTCTGCCTGAAAAATCCACGCGCTTACCTAAAAGGTTTTGCCTGAAACGCCCTTGCTTGCCTTTAATGATCTCGCTGAGCGATTTTAAAGGGCGTTTGTTAGCCCCTTTAACCGCATTGGTGCTACGGCCGTTATCAAAAAGCACATCCACGGCTTCTTGCAACATCCTTTTTTCGTTGCGCACAATGATTTCTGGCGCCCCAAGCTCCATTAGGCGTTTCAAGCGTTGGTTACGATTGATGACACGACGATACAATTCATTCACATCGCTGACCGCAAACTTCCCACCATCTAGCGCGACTAAAGGCCTTAAATCTGGTGGCAATACCGGTAAAACCGTGAGCATCATCCATTCGGGCCTGTTACCAGAATTTAAAAAGCTTTCTACCACTTTCAAACGCTTAATGAGTTTTTTCTTTTTCGCATCAGAATTAGTGTCTTTCACTTCTTCTTTCAAACTCTGCAATAAGGTGATCAAATCAATTTCTTCTAACAAATCCTTGATCGCTTCGCCGCCCATTTGCGCTACAAAGCCCCTGTCTTCGTATCTTCGTGAGATATTTTGATACTGCTCTTCATTCAAAATATCGTATTTCATCACAAGCTTAGTGCCTTCATTGTCATAAGCGGCTTCGCCTGGCTCTTTAACGATATAAGCTTCATAATACAACACGCGCTCTAAGTCTTTCATCTTAACGCCTAAAAGCGTGCCGATACGGCTAGGCAAGGAATTGACATACCAGATATGCGCTACAGGAGTGGCCAATTCAATATGCCCCATTCTAAAACGCCTGACTTTGGAGTGCGTGATCGCCACGCCGCATTTTTCGCATGTGCCAATGTCTTTGAAGCGAGGCTTTTTGTATTTACCGCACAAGCATTCATAATCTTTAGTAGGGCCAAAGATTTTCATGCAAAACAAGCCGTCTCGTTCAGGTTTTAGGGTGCGGTAATTGATCGTTTCTGGCTTTTTAACTTCCCCATAGCTCCAAGAATGGATTTTTTCAGGGCTGGCTAAAGTGAGCTGGAAAGAACTAAAGTCTTTAGGCCTGTCATCTTCTTTAATGACAATGGGTTTAGGTGCTCCATCTTCATCCACATCGTCCCCAAAAATATTAATATCCAAAGCGAGCGATTGCAATTCTTTAGTCAAGACATAGAAAGTCTCAGGGATTTCGCTCTCGCCCACTTGCTCACCTTTAGCGATAGCCCTATAAGCGTTCTCTCTGCCTCTAATATCATCGGATTTAATGGTAAGCATTTCTTTTAGAGTGTGCGCTGCGCCATAAGCTTCCAAGGCCCACACTTCCATTTCCCCAAACCTTTGACCCCCAAAGAGCGCTTTACCCCCCACAGGCTGGTGCGTTACCAAGCTATAAGGGCCTGTGCTTCTGGCATGGACTTTTTCATCCACTAAATGGTGGAGTTTGATCATATACATATAGCCCACATTCACGCGCTCCCTCATTTTCTCGCCTGTGCGCCCATCATACAGATCCATTTTGCCATCCATAGCGATCTTGGCTAATTCAAATAGCTTATAAAATTTTTCTTGCGAGATGCCTTCAAACACAGGGATAGCCATCTTAACGCCCTTGCTCCAATCTTTTGCGTATTCCAAAAGCTCTTCATCAGAACAACTCTCAAGAACATGGATTGTCAAGGGGTCTTTTTCATTAATGGCGTTAGCGATTTCTAGCATTTTAGCGCGCAATTCTTTGGCAAAATCTTTGGTTTTATCCTCTAGCATGCTAGCGATTTGCTTCCCAAATTCTTTCCCCACTAAGCCTAAATGCATTTCTAAAATCTGCCCGATGTTCATGCGGCTTGGCACGCCTAAAGGGTTTAAGACAATATCCACAGGCTCGCCATCAGCGGTATAAGGCATATCTGCAACCGGCACGATATTAGACACAATCCCTTTATTCCCATGCCTTCCTGCCATTTTATCGCCCACTTTAAGCTTCCGTTTTGTAGCGATATAGAGCTTGACTTTTTTGATCACGCCATTAGGCAAAATATCATCTTTTTCTAAAATAGAAAGCTTTTCTTCATGCTCTTCGCCCAAGACTTTTTTTTGCTCTAAGAAATTGCTTTTAGTGATTTCATAGAGGTTTTGCACTTCTTTAGAATACTTTTTCACCAAACTAGCCAAAATGAAGCGGTTGATTGAAGCGATTTCTTCTTTAGGGATTTGATCGCCTTCTTTATAATCCTTACCATTATGGCTGAAAGGCTCTTCTAAAATCGCTTGAGAAAGGAGCGAGCTAACGCGCAACAATTCTTCTCTATTGAGCATGGTCAAGCGGTCAAAATGCTCCATATCAAGCTTGGCTTTTTCTTCTTCATACGCGCTCAAAACCCGTGCGTCTTTCTCATAGCCTTTTTTAGTGAAGACTTTCACATCAATCACCGTGCCTTCCAAACTGGGGGGGCAATACAAACTCTTATTGACCACATGCCCGGCTTTATCCCCAAAAATAGCCCTTAAAAGCCGCTCTTCAGGCGTGCTTTTAATCTCGCCTTTAGGAGAAGCCTTACCCACTAAAATCATGCCAGCGCTCACATAGGTGCCTACTTTAACGATCCCGCTTTCATCAAGATGAGCGAGTGCTTCTTCTTTCACATCAGGAATATCAGCGGTAAATTCTTCCACGCCATGCTTAAGCTCCCTGGCATCCACTTCTTTTTCATAAATGTGGGTGGAAGTAAAAATATCATCTTTAGTGATGCGCTCACTCACCACGATGGCGTCTTCAAAGTTATAGCCATTCCAAGGCATGAACGCCACGCGCACATTTTTCCCTAACGCCAACTCGCCTCTATCCATGCTAGGGCCATCAGCGATGATTTGCCCGGCTTCCACTTTATCGCCCACTTTAACGATAGGGATTTGATTGAAACTGGTGTTTTGGTTGGTGCGCAAGTTTTTTTGCAAAGAATACGCATCAATATAGGCTTCTTCTTTGCCTTCGCCTAAAATATAAATATTTTTAGAATCAATTTTTTCTACAACGCCTGCACGATTGGCTTTGATCGCTCCCCAAGAATCCCTAGCGATAATTTTTTCAATCCCTGTGCCTACAATAGGAGCGTCGCTTCTTAATAACGGCACCGCTTGGCGTTGCATGTTAGTCCCCATTAAGGCACGGTTGGCGTCATCATGCTCTAAGAAAGGGATGAGCGATGCGGCGACCCCTACTAGCATGCTAGAGCTTAAATCCATTAAGGTTACTTTGCTTTTTTCGTTTAAAATAATCTCGCCTTCCACACGCGTTTCAATCAAATCGCCTAAAATATTGCCCTCTTCATCAATGGGGGTGCTTGCGGGAGCGATGATGTGGCTGTCTTCTTGAATAGCGGTCAAATAAATCGTCTCACCCACTACCTTGCCATCCACAACCTTTTTATAAGGGGCTTCAATAAAGCCTAAATCATTCACTCTCGTGAAAGTGGAAAGGGTGTTGATCAAACCGATATTTTGACCTTCTGGGGTTTCAATGGGGCAAATTCGACCATAATGCGTGGGATGCACATCCCTAGCTTCAAACCCTACTCTGTCTTTCACCAATCCCCCTTCACCGAGCGCTGAAAGGCGGCGTTTGTGCGTAACCTCACTCAAGGGGTTAGTTTGATCCATGAATTGCGAGAGCTGGCCGCCCATGAAAAATTCCATAATGGTGCTTGTGATCATTTTAGAATTGACCAAGTCATGGGGCATGAGCGAATCAAAAGCCCCGCTCATGGTAGTGAGCTTGTCTTTAATGGTCTTTTGCATTTTCACTAAGCCTGAATGCAATTCATTGGCTAGTAATTCCCCTACCGCTCTAATCCTACGATTGCCCAAGTGGTCTCTGTCATCAATCTTGCCCTGATTGTTTTTGATTTTCATGAGGTATTTAACGGTGGTGATAATATCTTCATGCGTTAAAGTCGTGATGTAATCAGGCACATGCAAGCCTAACTTGTGATTCATTTTCATGCGCCCCACCATGGTCAAATCATAGCGTTCAGGGTCAAAGAAAAGTTTTTTGACAAATTGCTTAGCCACTTCAGTCGTAACAGGATCGCCTGGTTTCATAACCTTATGGATACGAATCGCCGCTAGAGCGTTTTCATCATCAATCTTTTCAGTTTGCTTGAGCAATTTTAAAGACTCATAATCGGCCAAAAAAGAATGGATAATGGAAGCGTCATGCCCTAAAGCCAGATCGTTGATGATCACAAATTCTTGCACGCCTAAATCGTGGATTTTTTCCAATCTGTTTTTATCTAGCTGAGTGAGCATGTCCAATATGACTTCTTTCCCCACCATAACAGGCTCAGCTAAATGACGATTGATTAAAATATCCATAGGGTATTCCACCCATTCTAAATGGTTTTCTTTAAGCTCTTTAATCTTTCTTGAAGTGAGCTTTTTACCCGCTAAAAGAATGATCTTGCCTTGCGGATCTTTCAAGTCAAATTCCATTCTTTGATTGGCATCTAATGAAGCAAACGGGATCAAATATTTATCGTTTTCGTAACGCACTTTAACAAGCGGATAGAACATTTTAATGATGTCTTGTTTTTGATAATCCATCGCCCTGAATAAAATGGTAACAGGCACTTTACGGCGTTTGTTGATACGAGCATACAAAACATCTTTAGAATCGTATTCAAAATACAGCCACGAACCCCTATCAGGGATGATTTGCCCTGTGTAAATGAGCTTGTTTAAAGAAGTGCTGGACTCCTCTTCTTTAAAAATCACACCGGGGCTTCTGTGGAGCTGATTGACCACCACGCGCTCCACCCCATTGATAATAAATGAAGTGCGTTCTGTCATCAAAGGGATCTCACGAATGAAAATGCTTTGTTCTTTAATATCCTTGATACCGTTCTTTTCGCCACTTTTGGTGTCTTTTTCCCACAAGATCAAGTGCACTTTAATTTTGAGGGGGATAGAGTAGGTAATACCCCTCTCCATCGCTTCTCTAACAGTGTATTTAGACTTGCCAAATTCACAACCCGCATACTCTAAAGTGATGCGGTTATGCTCATCTTGGATAGGAAAAATGGATTTAAAAACCTTTTCAATCCCGCTCTCTTTGCCATCTTTGGAATACAAGAAAGAATCATAGCTGTCTCGTTGTAATAATAATAAATTAGGAACTTCTAAATCTGTCGGGGTTTTTGTAAAATCAGCTCTCAAGCGGTTTTTTAGGGGAATTTTTTTTGACATATTTCAAGCCTTTGATCAAAAATTTTGAGTTATTTAATGCATTAATTCAAGTAAGCATTGCAAAAGGATCTTTAAACTTTAAAACCATCCATGATAAAAATACCAAACCCACCTGCAATACTAACCACTTTAGGCCACACGCTCACAAACAAAATCATGGAGCAAAATCATCTGCCACGCTAGAGCAGAGAAAGGCGCAAAGGCCTTTCTGTTTTTAAGTCTTACTTGACTTCAACCTTAGCACCTACTTCTTCAAGTTTCTTCTTGATGGTTTCAGCTTCTTCTTTATTCACGCCCTCTTTAAGCACATGAGGGGTTTTTTCGGTAGCGTCTTTAGCTTCTTTCAGGCCAAGTCCAGTGATTTCACGAACCACTTTAATCACCTTAATTTTTTCAGCACCGCTATCGGCCAAAATCACATTAAATTCGGTTTTTTCTTCACTCTCAGCCGCTGCACCGCCAGCTACAGCCGCACCCGCTACGACCGTTGGAGTCGCGCTCACGCCAAATTTTTCCTCAAACATTTTAACCAATTCAGCAAGCTCTAAAACGCTCAATGAACCAATATACTCTAACACTTCTTCTTTTGAAATTGCCATAATCCAATCCTTCAAATTTTTTTAATTAAAGCCATCATAGGCTCTTAGTTTTCTTCTTTCGCTTTACGCAAATTGTCTAAACCGGTCACAAAATAACGCGCCGGAGCCGTCCAAACAGAAAGCAACATTCCCATAAGCTCTTCTTTGCTCGGGAGTTTTGAAACCGCTTCCACATGAGCTACGCTAACGCTTTCTTTATCAAACAAGCCCGCTTTCAACACAAAGTGATCTTTATGCTCTTTTTGGAAATCAAACACGAGCTTAGAGAGAGCGATTTGATCACCGCCCCACAAAAACACATTGGTTTCTTTCAAATCCAAATCAGAATAGCCGGCCTCTTTCATGGCAATATGAGCGAGAGTGTTCTTAATCACTTGCACTTTAATGCCTTGATTGCGAGCCTTATTCCTTAAAGCTTCCAACTTTTTTACGCTAAGACCCTTATAATCGCAAATTAAAAGGGCTTTGGCATCCACAAATTGCGACTTTAAGTTAGCGACTAGCTCTACTTTATGCTGCCTTTGATGTTGTTTTTGCATCTTTTCCTCCTTTCTAGACTAGACCTCTGCAAGATTATCTTTTTAAAAAAGAAATTTTAAGCTTTTTAGCTCTTACGATCTTCAGCCTAAGATTAAAAACTCCTAACGCTATTTAATATCCATCAATTCCTGTGCGTCCAAACTCACTGAAGGCGACATGGTAAGCGAAAGAGCGGCGTTTCTAATATACTTGCCTTTCGCGCTACTGGGTTTTAGGCGGTTGATCGTTTTAACCAACTCAAGCATGTTTTCTTTGATTTTTTCTTCAGGAAAACTCGCTTTGCCAATAGGGGCATGGACATTGCCCTTTTTGTCCACCCTGAAATTCACTTGACCGCTTTTAGCGTTACTAACCGCTTTAGCAATATCCATCGTAACGGTTCCGGTTTTAGGGTTTGGCATCAAACCCTTAGGGCCTAAAATCCTACCCACTTTACCGACAACCGCCATCATATCAGGCGTTGCGATCACCATGTCAAAATCAATACGGCCATTTTTGATTTCTTCAGCCAAATCGTCTCCGCCAACGACATCAGCCCCAGCGTTCTTGGCTTCATCTTGCTTAATGTCTTTTGCAAAAACGGCCACCCTCACTTTTTTCCCTGTTCCATGAGGAAGCACCACCGCACCGCGCACCATTTGATCCGCATGCCTTGGATCAACCCCTAGTCTTAACGCTACTTCCACGGTTTCATCAAATTTGGCTGAAGCGAGAGATTTAACCACCTCTACGCCTTGCTCTACGCCATACGCTTTATCGTTTTGAATTTTAGAAAAAAGTTTTTCCAATCTTTTAAATACTTTTTTTGCCACGATTCTAATCCTTAAAAATTTCTTTCAATTCCAACAAAACCCAATCAATCCACAACTTCTACGCCCATGCTCCTAGCGCTGCCCATAACGATTTTTTTGGCCGCTTCCATGGTGCTTGTGTTTAAATCTTCCATTTTCAATTGCGCGATCTCTTCCACTTGCTTGTGGGTGAGCTTTGCAATTTTATTTTTGAGCGGGTTGTCAGAACCTTTTTCAACCCCAGAAGCTTTTTTGATCAAATCCGTTACCGGAGGCTTTTTAGTGATAAAGGTAAAACTCTTATCTTGATAAACCGTGATAATGACCGGGATATTAAAACTCCCCATGTCTTTAGTTCTCTCGTTAAAAGCCTTGCAAAATTCCATGATATTAACCCCTCTTTGACCCAACGCTGGCCCTACGGGAGGTGAAGGGTTTGCCTTACCAGCAGGGATTTGAAGTTTGATTTCTCCGACTACTTTTTTAGCCATGTTTTCTCCTTAAAAAGTTATATAATTTTTTCCACTTGCGAATGCAAAATCTCTATTGGAGTGTTCCTGCCAAAAATAGAAACATTGAGCTTGAGCTTGCGGTGTTCCACATCATACTCTTCCACTGTAGCGGTAAAGTTTGCAAAAGGACCTTCCACCACACGCACCACTTCGCCTTGCTCAAAAAAGATTTTTGGCTTGGGGGCTGCTCGGTTATTCATTTTTTCTAAAATATGCCCAATATCCGCTTCACTCAGTGGGGTTGGCTTTTTGTTTTCTCCAATAAAACGGCTCACTCTTGGCAAAGATTGTATCTTATGCCACAAAACCGTATCTAAATCCACCTTAATAAAAACATATCCAGGATAAAGGCTTCGTTCCGTTACTTTCGTCTTGCTTTTTTTAGAAACTTCTATAATATCTTCAGTAGGCACAATAATTTCTTGTATCCTATCTCTTATATTATGGTCGTTCGCTAGATTCTCAATCGCTTTCTTAACGGACTGCTCGCTCCCTGAATAAGTTTGTATGGCATACCAATCCATCATTATTCTCCTTATTTAAAGCCACCAACCTATAGAACACTAGAGACAAAAGCCCCTAGAGAAAAATCCAACAAAGCTAAAAATAGCGTGATAGTGCTCACCACCACCAAAACAGAAACAAGTGCATTGCGTATCTGCTCTTTAATAGGAAATATCACTTTAGAAAGTTCTTCTCTAGCTAATTTATATTGCATGAGCCATTTATCCATAGTTTCTTTTCGCCCTCACTTAAACTTAATACATTTATACATTAAAAGAATTTTCAATTTTATCCAAAATAGCTTAAACTAAAATTAAAAAATTTAAAAACAATCCAATTGAAACACAAATTTGATAGAATAAATTAGTAGATGGCAGGCCAGGAGGGACTCGAACCCCCAACAACCGGTTTTGGAGACCGACGCTCTACCATTGGAGCTACTGACCTAACCTCCCCTCCTTTTAAATTGCAACACCAAAGAAAGAGCTAACTCTTCAATTTGATTTCTTTATGAAGAGTGTGCTTATTTTCCCTTGGGCAGAACTTCTTAAGCTCCAGTTTTTCAGTGTTAGTTTTAGCGTTCTTGGTTGTGCTGTAATTGATGTCTTCACAATCAGAACACTTCAACCCTATTTTAACTTTCATAATGACCCTTTATGGTAACCTCTTTTTGCTAATATTATTCAATAATATTGCTCACAACACCAGCACCAACGGTTCTACCGCCTTCACGAATCGCAAATTTAGTTCCCAATTCCAATGCAACAGGGCTAATCAACTCTACGGTGATTTTAACATTATCGCCAGGCATAACCATTTCTACGCCTTCAGGAAGGGTGATAGAGCCAGTCACATCAGTCGTGCGCACATAGAATTGCGGGCGGTAGTTGGTAAAGAATGGAGTGTGTCTCCCGCCTTCTTCTTTAGAAAGGACATAAATCTCTCCCTCAAATTTCTTGTGCGGAGTGATAGAACCTGGTTTGCATAGAACCATACCGCGTTCTACTTCTTCTTTTTTAGTTCCTCTTAAAAGCACGCCCACATTATCGCCGGCTTCACCTTTTTCCAACTCTTTCCTAAACATTTCTACACCGGTTACAGTCGTTTTTTGTGTAGGTCTGATACCAACGATTTCCACTTCATCGCCTACTTTCACCACGCCTCTTTCAATCCTACCTGTAACCACAGTCCCTCTACCCGCAATAGAGAACACATCTTCAACCGGCATCAAGAAAGTTTTTTCAGTGTCTCTTTCTGGAGTAGGGATATAGGCATCCACTTCAGCCATAAGCTTAAGCACTTTTTCACCCCATTCACCCACATTACCAGCCTTTGCTTCTTCTAAAGCTCTTAAAGCTGAACCCGCTATGATAGGAGTGTCATCGCCAGGGAATTCATACGCGCTCAACAATTCGCGTACTTCCATTTCTACAAGCTCTAACAATTCTTGGTCATCTACCATGTCTTGTTTGTTTAAGAAAACAACAATGTGAGGCACGCCTACTTGACGAGACAATAAGATATGCTCTCTGGTTTGAGGCATAGGACCATCAGCTGCAGAAACAACCAAAATCGCTCCGTCCATTTGTGCCGCACCGGTGATCATGTTTTTTACATAGTCAGCGTGTCCTGGGCAATCCACATGCGCATAGTGTCTGTTTTCAGTTTCATATTCAATGTGAGAAGTAGCGATAGTGATCCCTCTTTCTTTTTCTTCAGGGGCGTTATCAATATTATCATAATCTTTCATTTCTGCAAGACCTTTCAAAGAAAGCACCGCTGAAATCGCTGCACTCAAAGTCGTTTTACCATGGTCTACATGCCCAATGGTTCCAATATTAACATGCGGCTTAGTTCTATTAAACTTTTCTTTTGCCATTTGTATTTCTCCTTAATTTTTTGAAATGGATTTTAGAATTATACTAAACAAAATCCTAAGTATTCCTAAATGCTACCACAAAATTTAAGACATTTCTGTCTTATCGCCATTCAAGAGATTATAAACTGGAGCCTATAAGCGGAATTGAACCGCCGACCTCTTCCTTACCAAGGAAGTGCTCTGCCTCTGAGCTATATAGGCGTCTCAAAAACTAAAATGTTATCCTAAAAATGGAGCGGGAAACGGGACTCGAACCCGCGACCCTCAGCTTGGAAGGCTGATGCTCTAGCCAACTGAGCTATTCCCGCATCTAAAAAAACAAAATGGTGGTGAGACGTGGATTCGAACCACGGAAGACATAGTCAGCAGATTTACAGTCTGCCCTCGTTGGCCACTTGAGTATCTCACCAAAAACTTTACAAAATAACATTTTAACTGGAGCTGGCTAAGGGACTTGAACCCCCGACCTGCTGCTTACAAGGCAGCTGCTCTACCAACTGAGCTAAGCCAGCAACTAAAATAATCAAAGACTTGGGATTATAGCAGTTTTATACTTGACTTGTCAAGAAATGATGACAGAAAGCTAAATTATTCGTATGGCACAGAGCATGGTTAAAATTTAGCTATAATCTAGCTCAATTTGGCTTAACACAGCTCAAGCTTATTACATATAAAAGAATTTATGGACACTTAAATTATGGCGAAAAAAAAACATAAAATTTCTACTTTAAAATACTTTTTACGCTCTTTAAAGCAAATCTATATGCTCATCACTTTCAAGGAAAAAATGGTTTTTTTCCTGCTTGTGCTGATGGCAGTTTTTTCTTCTTTTGTGGAAGTGATGTCTCTAACTCTCTTAATGCCTTTTATCACTCTTGCTTCCGATCCTATTAGGGCTTTAGACGATAAAGACTGGAAAATGGTCTATGATTTTTTCCATTTTTCATCTCCCGTTCGCTTGATGTATTTTTTTAGTTTTTGCTTGGTGGGGATTTATTTGTTCAGGATGTTTTATGGGGTGTCTTTCACTTATTTGAAAGGGCGTTTTTCCAATAAAAAAGCTTATCAAATCAAGCAACAACTTTTTTTACAGCACATTAAAAGCAACTACCTCTCCCACCTTAACCACAACTTGGATTCTTTAAGAGATATTATCAATAATAAAGCGGATGGCATGTTTATGAGCTTTAACGCTTTTTTGAATCTACTCACTGAATTAACCGTGATCGTTTTTTTCTATTCCACGCTATTAATCACTAACTGGAAGTTAACGCTTATATTCACTCTAATCATCTCCATACAAATTTTTATCATCACTAAAAAAATCACCGTTCTTATTCAAAAAAAGGGCGAGATAGCGGCAAAATCTAGGGCGCAAACGCTTAAAGTTTTTTCAAAATTTTTCAGCAATTTCAAAATCACTAAACTCAAAGACAACCATGAAGAAGCCCACAAGCTTTTTGGAGAAAATAGCCGTAAAGCCCATGACACCGAGATCATTTATGCCACTTTGCAAGTAGTCCCCAGGTATTCATTAGAAACGGTGGGCTTTAGTTTGTTGATTTTAGCGGTCGCTTACATTTTATTCAAATACGGCGAAGCTAAAATGGTGCTCCCTACCATTTCTATGTATGCTCTAGCGCTTTATCGCACGCTCCCTTCTGTTACTGGCGTTTTGAATCAATACAATGAAATCGCTTACAACCAGCTTGCGACCAACATTGTTTTTAAAAGCCTTTCTAAAACCATCGTTGAAGAAGATTTAGTCCCTTTAGACTTTAATGAAAAAATCACTCTTCAAAACATTTCATTCGCTTACAAGTCAAAACACCCGGTTTTAAAAGATTTTAACCTCACCATTCAAAAAGGTCAAAAAGTCGCTCTCATAGGCCATAGCGGGTGCGGAAAATCCACACTGGCGGATATTATTATGGGGCTTACCTACCCTAAAAGCGGGGAAATTTTTATTGATAACACCCTTTTAACCAACGAAAACAGGCGCTCATGGCGTAAAAAAATAGGCTATATCCCCCAAAATATTTACCTTTTTGATGGCACTGTGGGGGATAATATCGCTTTTGGGAGCGCCATAGATGAAAAACGCTTGATTAAGGTGTGCAAAATGGCTCATATTTATGATTTTTTATGTGAGCATGAAGGTCTTAAAACCCAAGTGGGCGAAGGGGGCGCTAAGCTTAGTGGCGGTCAAAAACAGCGCATAGGCATTGCAAGAGCCTTATACGATAACCCTGAAATTTTAGTTTTAGATGAAGCCACTTCAGCCCTAGACAATGAAACCGAGAGTAAAATCATGGATGAAATCTATCAAATCGCTAAAAATAAAACCCTAATCGTTATCGCCCACCGCTTAAGCACGATCGAACGCTGTGAAGTCATCATTGACATGAGCCAACACAAAGACAATCTTATTTAAAGTTGGCTTCACTCTTTTATAAAGTTTTGCAAATCAAACCCCTTAAAGCTCTCCAAATACTTCCCTTGATAGCCGTTTTGACCCACTAAATTTTTCAAAACCTTGCTGTTGTAACCCAAAAACGCCACTTCATTAGCCTTAGCGCTTTCATAGTCATTGACGCTATCGCCTATCATTAGCATGCGGCCTGGGTTATAGGCGTATTTTTGAATGATATTAGCGATGATTTTAGGTTTATTAGGCGGACTCCCTTCAACGCTCTTAAAATACTTAGCAATCCCTAAAAACTCGCACAACACTTGCAATTCGCTATGCAAGGCCGCTGAAGCGATATGGAAAATGTAATTTTGATAATGCTTATCAATAAACGCCATCACTTCGCTATTCAAATGCCCCCTATCAAAAAGCTTTTGCTCTATGATAGCGCCAAACTCTAGGGCTAATTTATCCACTTCTTCTTGAGCGATAGGGGTTTTTAAAATCTCATTATAAAAGTATTGGATTTTTTCATTCCTTGAAATCCCCCCACTTTGATAATGATAAACTTCAAATTGTTTCAAATTCTCTTGATTCTTGTTGCCATGCTTTTGAAACAACGCCTTAAACCCTTCATTTTTTAAATGCATGCTGTCAAAAATCACGCCATCAAAATCCCATAAAACCACTTCAAGCACCATGATTTCCCCTTTTTTATAGGCTTATTTTGGTTTCATTTTACCTTATTCAAGCGGTATTTAAGCGATTATTTTTATCATTATTGGAGTATCTTGGATCAATTTTAATCAAATACCGCCCGCTAAAGCCTTATTTAAAAACTCTAACGCTCTTTAGATTTTTTAACTTAAAGCTCGTTTTTAAAGGTTGGGTTATTTTGACTCTTATTTGACAAGAATATGCAAACACTCTTTGGTGTGCACGGCTTTATGGGCGCGTTTGTTATCCGCTTTAAAACGCATGTAAGTTTTGGTAATTAGGGAGTAAGCGCCGTATTTTTTTAAGATATTTTTAATCTCTGTCTCGCTCATAAGCCCTTCATTGTTATAGCTTAAAAAAATATATTTGAATCGCGCTTTTTTGATTAAATCTTCAAAAGCGTTTAAGATTTTAGCACGAGAGCAAAAAGAGGATTTCTGGTAACTGGGCAAGCCGGTTTTGCCTTTTGGAGCAAAGGGCGTATAAGCAGCAATCGTGTTCAATAAATGGTAATTCGCCCCGTATTGCCTCGCATTATAAGGGGGGTCTAAATACAAAATATCCCCTGAAATCTTTCCGATCAACTCGCTAGCGTCTTGCTGATACACTTCATTAGCGTTTAAACTCAAATCAAAATGAGCGCCTTTTAAGATGAGTTCTTTTTGAGCGCTTTTTTTAAGGCGTTTTAAAAAAGCCCCATAAACTGAAGCGGTGTTAGCCACCTTGTCCGCGCTCTCTAATAGCGATGCGAGCAAAAAATAATACGCGCAATTATCAATGTTTTGAGAAAGCTTAAGCTCTTCAATTTTCAAACGCATCGCATCAATTTTTTGAGCGTTTGTTCCGCTAAAATACTGCCTTGAACTCCCCGAATAATGCGAATGGATAAAGCCTTTTTTTAAAGCAACGCTATTAACCTCATTAATAAGCTCTTCTTTATTGGGGATTTCTTGAATGTTGCCGATATAATTTTGATTCAAAACAAAGCTATAATATTCCAAATCATTAGAAATGATTTTATGAACAGCCTTTTTAAACGCGCGCCCCACAATGCCCGTCCCAGCGAATAGATCACAAAAAATCGCGCCAGAGAGATCATTACTTGCAACCGCATGGATATTTTCCTTAATAAAGGGAATAAGCTTGTATTTAGAGCCGATGTAGTTCATTGCAACCGCTATAAAGTAGTTTTTTGATTGTATCCAATTTGACACCCCTCATAATAACCTTTTTGATACCCTTCATTAAATATCCTATCATTACAAGTTTTTCTGTATTGTATGGGGTCATATTGATAGCAACCCACACAACCATCATATTCAGCTACCCCCTCATAGAAAGGATAACGATTGCCAGGAATTTTTGTTGCATCAAATCTATAGCCACTTTCTTTGCATTTTTTACAAATCTGGCGTTTCTTGTCATTACAAGCTTTACATAAAGCTTGGAAATCATCAAAAGTCTGTGTGTTTAAATCAGAAACTCTTAAATCATCCTTGCGGCCGTCTTTATGATCTATTTCTATTTGAGTGTTTTCAGAGTTGCCGCACACACCGCACATCGCGCAACATTGTTGGCTATAGTAATTTTTAATGTCTTGACGGATACTTTGGTTAAAAACACATTTGGTTTTATAGCCATTCAAGCATATTCTATCAATAGAATTGAGTTTGCCTTTTATCAAATTCAAATTCTTTAGCCAAAGATGAGTTATTCCTACACCAACTCCCCCCATTACCTAGCTGTAATCCTTGATATTTTCCTATAAATTCTATAGCGCTTACCCAACGACTCATCCCGTTTTTATCAGGTTATGCAAGTTCTAAAAATAATTCTTTTCTACTTTTACTCATTTTAAAAATCCTCTCTATAACATTTTATAAATTCTAATCAATTTATCTAAAATTAACGATCCTTTGTGATGGTTTTAGCTTTAGCGCCTACAGCCGTAGAACCCGTGGGTAAATCTGAAAGCACCACCGCATTAGCCCCAATCTTCACATCATCACCCACGCAAATCGCGCCCAAGACCTTAGCCCCAGCCCCCACTACCACTCGGTTGCCTAAAGTGGGGTGGCGCTTGCCCTTGAACTTGCCCGTGCCCCCTAGAGTTACGCCATGATAAATGGTAACATCATCTCCAATCTCTGTGGTCTCGCCAATCACCACACCCATGCCATGATCAATAAAAAGCCCTCTCCCAATCTTAGCGCCCGGGTGGATTTCTATCCCGGTAATAAAGCGCGCTAACTGAGAAAGCGCGCGCGCAATAAAATAAAGCCCCTTCTTGTGCAACGCATGCGCTAGGCGGTGGCAAAGCAGTGCATGAATGCCCGGATAAAGCAAAAGAACCTCCCACTTATTCCTAGCTGCCGGGTCTTCTTGCAAGACACGCTCCAGGCTATAAGACAAATCCAGCATGATAGAGTCTCCGGTTGAAATATATTTGAATCAACATGACTTAAGCAGATTTTTTCTCATCCATTCCAATGAGAACGCCCCTTTCTAAAGAAAGAAGCTTCCTAACTAAAGCATTCCATTGAATGCTAACACGAAAGGCTTTGTTCTTTAAAGTCTGCATGGATATTTCCTACCCCAAAAAAAATTAGTGGGATTTTAACATCTTTTAGCTAAATCATTATACCTAAACTCACACTCCTTTTATAATGGGTTAAACAATCCTTTAAAAAAGGCTTAAAAATTCACTAATCCATCATTTATTTGGCATTTATTTGGCATAAAACTATTTTAAATAAAAAAATAAAAAGCAGATTGAAAAAGACTATCGGTAATGGTGCCGAAGGTCGGACTCGAACCGACACGGGATTGCTCCCACCAGATTTTGAGTCTAGCGTGTCTACCAATTCCACCACTTCGGCATATATAGAGCAAAGAGTGAGATTATACCCACTTATTCCTTAAAGAAACTTAATGGTGCACTGGGCGAGACTCGAACTCGCACGAGATTGCTCCCACCACCCCCTCAAGATGGCGTGTCTACCAATTCCACCACCAGTGCTAAAAATTTAAAGCAAGTATTATAGCTAAATTACGCTTTTTAAGCAATAATTTAGCCCATCAAAATCCTTAACTTAAGAATGGGTTACTATAAATAGCGATAATAGCAAACACTAAAGTATAAATCACTTGCGCTTCAATCATCGCCATGGCCACAAACATAGTGGTGAGCAATTTACCGCCCACTCCTGGGTTCCTCGCTGTGCCTGTAATGGTCGCTGCAGCCGCATTCCCCATGCCGATTGCCCCACCAAAAGCGGCAATCCCTAGACCGATCATCGCTCCTAAGATGGAATAAGATTTAATCATATCCATCCCCCCCATTCCACCATCATGAGCGAAAGCAACGCCCGCTAAAGCCAGAAAAAATAACGCTAAAAATTTCATTTTCGCACTCCGTTTTCAAAAATTAGGCTTGATTTTCATTTCGAATCGTTCCTCTACTTTCAAAAATACAAGCAAGAATTTATTTTAATACAAACTAGCTTAAAATCTCTTTTAAAATAATAAATTTTTATTAAATTATTAGAAATAAGGAAGTTTTTAAAAAAACAAATTTAATTTAAGCAATAAGCAATAAGTTATCCTTAAAAACTTAAAACAATCCATTAGTAGTATAATGATGTGGTCAATAAATTAGATACAACAAAGGATCACAATGCCAAAAGATAACAATAAAGAACTCACTCTACTTGAAAGGGTTTTGGGTAGCAGAATAGAAGTTCTGCCGACCTTGCCAAGAAAACAAACACTTGATAGCAATTATCAACGCATGATTTTAATTAAATCAAATGAGCTATACGATAAGCTAGGTCATATCATCAATCATGGCCTTAGCTCTTTGCCTATTTTTACAACAAGTGTTCCTTTAGATAAATTAGTGTTATATAAAGATGGAAAGGTTTCATCTATGTTAAAAGGTGTCAAAGGGTTTGGGGGCCATGAAGGTTTTGAGATAGTAGGTGCTATTGAGCTAACTACAGGGATTATGAACCATATTGCCCCTATTCTTAATTATGAACTAGTAAAAATCTATTATGAAGCATATGCCGAAACTAATCGTCTTTTTAATGAAAATCAAAGCTTACTCACACAACAAAACATCTTTGTTACCCAACAAATTAATGCCTTAAAAGCTAAAACTAAATTTCTCCAAGAAGTTTATAAGGATATTTCTCAAATTTCTAAAAGTGATGTTTTGAGACAATCAACATGCACAAGTTTACAAAACATACGCATTAAATTAGATGAAATTTTTTATAATTTTATATCCCAAATAAATCAAGGGCTAATGATAAAAAACTTTAATGATGTAGGTAGTAACTACATTTGTGCGAGATATGCTCTTTCTCATTATGGTTTTGCGTTGGTTTTAGAATATGTTGTTGCAGGACTCATTGATAATGAGAGCATGAAATCTTTAAAAGCTAAAGTTGAAGAAGCTTTTAGTAGTTTCAATCAAACAACAAAGAATTGGGAAGAACAATTAAATTTTATCCAAAACGATAATTGCCAATCTCAACAAAGTATTATGCCATGTTATGGGTGGTATTATGGGTCGGCATACCACCCTAATCAACTAAATGAAATCAATAGGTTAAACAACGAAAATGCACATATAGAATATATCAAAAGTAATATTTTAAGTTATTTTGATACAGAAAGGGATAGAGAAGCTCTCTTTAATTTAATTGAAGCCCCTAAACAATACCTTCAAAATATTGTTATCACCCACGAAGAGAAATAAAAAAGAGTGTATATATTTTAGCCAAATCCTATGTATTAGATTGGTTTTACATAGGACTATGGATAATTTAAGAGATGGATTAAGCCAAATCTAAAGCGATTTTACCCTTATTGAAACTAATCACCCTACACCTGATACTATCGCCTTCTTTTAAAACCACTTGACACCTGTCCATGTTTTGCTTTCTTAACAAGCCTTCGCCCCCCTTAGGCAAGCTTAAAAACGCCCCAAAATCCACGATTCGTTTCACTTGAGCTTCTAGCACCTCATCAATAGCGTATTGCTCCAATTCTTGATCTAAAGAATGCAAATAGTTTAAAATAAATTCCTTAGTCTTTAAAACACGCTCTTTATTCCCCATGATTTTCACTTCACCGCTTGGTTTATTCAAATCAATTTTAACCTCAAACTTTTCCACTATCTCTTTAATCACACGCCCCCCTTGACCGATAATTTCTACAATTTTATCTGGCGCAACATTAAAAATTTCAGTTGTAGGCAAATGGGAAAAATTGATCACAATCTTTTCTTTCGCTTCATGCATGATTTTTAAAATATGTTTCCGTGCTTCTTTGGCTTGGAGTAAGGCTTGGTATAAAACCTCTAATTGGATACCGCTCATTTTGGTATCCATTTGCATGGCTGTAATGCCTTCTAAATTCCCGGCAATCTTAAAATCCATATCGCCTTCTGCGTCTTCTAAACCGCTAATATCGCTTAAAATGGCGTGATCTTGCCCTTCACTCACCATGCCCATAGCCACCCCAGCGACTAGATCATAAATTTCCACACCGCTTGCATAAAGGGCTAAAGAGCCTGCACACACGCTCGCCATTGAGCTTGAACCATTGCTTTCTAAAATCTCAGAAACCAATCGTATCACCTGCTCTTTATTTTTAATACTCGTTTCTAAAGCTCTTTTAGCCAAATTCCCATGCCCTAATTCGCGCCTTGAAGTCGCGCCAATAGAACTCGCTTCGCCCACGCAAAAAGGAGGGAAATTATAATGAAACATGAAACGCTCTTTGATAGGGGCTTTATGCTCCAAACTCTCATGAGTTTGAGCGTCATTATCCGTGCCTAAAACCCCTACCACTAAGCTTTGAGTTTGCCCCCTAGTGAATAAAATAGAGCTGTGCGCCATAGGGAGTAAATCGCTCTCTATCAAAATGGGCCGCACTTCTTCTAACGCGCGCTTGTCCGGGCGGATTTTATCCTGAATAATCATACGCCTTATCTCATTTTTTTTCACTTTTTCTAAAGACAATTCAATCTCTTCTAAACTGAATTCTGAGTGGGCTTCACTGATTTTTCTGGCAATTTCATTGAAAACATTTTCTCGCTCACTCAAAGCAGAACTTTCAATGCCTTTGATGATTTCATCAAAATACTGATTTTTTAATAAATCTAACAGCCTTTCATTAAAAATTATTCCTTGGCTCTCTTTGAAAAGCAGCTCGTTTTGGTGGGGCGTGAAAATCTCTTCATAAAGCGTGCAAGTTTCTTTCAAACTTTTTTGAGCCAATTCTAAAGCTTTTAGCATTAAAGGCTCTTCTAAAGCGTTTAACTTTTGCCCCAAAGAGCGCATTTCTATCATGTTCAAACTCTCTTTTGTGCCAGACACAAACAAATCCAAACTGGATTGATTCAAAAGGCTTGCACTAGGGTTAATGATAAATTCGTTATCAATCCTAGCGATCCTGCAAGCGCTCACGCTTTTAATGGGAGCGATATGGGATAAAAAGAGAGCGGCTGAAGCAGCGTTTAAAGCAGAGACTTGCAAATCGTTTTCAATATCATGGCTTAAAACCATTAAAGTGATTTGGGTAGGGTAGCGGTAATCTTTAGGGAATAAAGGGCGTAAAGTCCTGTCTATGAGCCTAGAGGTTAAGATTTCAAAATCTTGCGCTCTGCCTTCTCTTTTGACAAAACCGCCCGGGATTTTACCGGCTGCATAAGATTTTTCTAAAAACTGCACCACTAAAGGCAAAAAATCTTCACTCACAGGCTCTCTTTCTGTGCACACGCTCGCTAAAATGATGGTTTTTCCTAAGCGATACATTAGAGAGCTGGTGGCTTGTTTGGCCACTTGTTTGAGAGCGAACTCTTCGGTTTTGTTACTAGAATTGATGGTGATAAAATCCATATTTAATGTTCCTTTTTTAAATTAGGCGCGTTGTTAGCACCCAAGTATTTTTCAATTTCTTCATTGCTTAATCGCTTGAGTTCTTTATAATGATGCTCCACAGAGACAAAACATTCAGGGCGGTACACGCTAATCACCCCATCGCACAAACTTTCTAAGCCTTGAGCGACATTTTGCGCGAGAATGGGGGTTAAAATATAAATGTCTTGGCATTCTTTTTTCAAGCAAGTTTGCACGCCTAACCCTGCTCTAAACCCGGTTTCAATCCCCCTATCTACGATAAAAATATTTTTATCTTTTAAGCTTTTGATCGCATTGCCTTTGCGATACTGATAAATGTGGGACAAAATGTCTTCTTCATAAGCTCGCTTGGCTTCCCCATAAACATAGTCTAAAGTGATGTCAAAGGAATTGATCAAACTTTCATTCATCACTATATCCATGCTCTCACTCACCAAAGCGATCTCGCATTTTGAGTTTAAAGGGGCTAGGATAGGTTCTAAAAAAAGTATATCATAAGTCGCTCCAAATTTTTGCGCTAAAGCGTTAGCTAAATACAGAGCGTTAAAACTCAAAGCGAGCATGATGGAATCTTTTAAATCAATGTGGCGTGTGTGGATTTCATTAATCAATTTGTTCAAAGCGTCTTCTTCATTAATAAAACGCATGCCCTCTATATCGGTGATATGGCTAAAGTCAGTATTCAAATGCATTCCTTTTCTCACTTACGCTGCAAAGAGCGGTAAGTTACATTGGTTTTAGTGATCGGTGAAAAGTCTAATTCTAGCTTAACATAGTTATTTTCAAACACTCTTATAGGCTGGTTGGGATCGCCGGTGAGGATAGGGCGTCGTTGGTTGACGAATTGAAAGCCAATCCCAAAACAACGGATTTTTTTATAAATCCCCACATTCCAATTTAAAATCACATTATTTCTAATGTCATAACCCACATCCGCGCTCATGGAAAAATAGCCAAATTCGTTGCTAAAACCCGCCTTTAAATAATCCGCAGGATTTTCTACAATGCTATTAATCCCGCTGCTAAAATTGTTTTTTAGAAAATAAGAAAGGTTAAAGCTTAAAAACTTGCGTTGGTAATTGGCGTTCACAGAGATTTCTTCTAGGCGGTTTTGATAAAACGAATAAAAGACATTCCCAAAGATATTCAATCCTGTTAAGGGCGAAAACCCAATCTTGCTCTCTAATGGCATCCTGAAGGGCGAAACTTTATCGTCAAGATTGATGAGTTGCGATATTTTAAAATACAATAACTCTTGCCCCCCTAAGCCATAAAGGTATTGCGTTAGGGTTAAATTCACCGTCTTATTGCTCGCATCGCTAGGTAAAATGCTGTTAGGATTCCACACAGAGTCATACAAACGCCCTTGATAATCATAATTCATCAATAAAGGCGAAGTGTAGCTGTTTAAGGCTTGCGCGCTTAAAGCGTACATGTTTTGAGAAAATAAGCCGTTTTTAAAGGTGTAATAAGGGATGTTGAAAATCGCTTCCAATTGGATCGTGTGGAAAAGCTTGTTGTATTCTCTGGCTAAATCCGTATTGACATACATGGAAAAATTTGAAGACACAAAGTTCCCAAATTCCCTTGATTCATTAGGGATCGTAGGCACGAAGGAATTTTTAGATTGCATTAAAGCCACATTAGATAGTTGGAGATCATTCCAAAGCCCTATAGACAAATACTTTTTAAACAAAGAAAATTGCAAGCCCACCGGCACATTCAAAGCGTTTTGCACATAGCCATAACCGATCTCTCTTGCGGTGTTTCTAAACTGATAATCCACCGAATACAACAAATTTTTAAAATACAAAGAATTTAAATATTTATGGTATTGCAAATTAGGGACAGATTGGAAAGTGCGGTTATTGTTGATTTTATTCAAGTTTAAAAAATACTTGATATTCAAGCCGTAATAATGGTTTTCTGTTTGCAAGTAGTAATTCGCCCTAGACATGTGCGTGGCGTCCGTGATACGCTTATTGACCTTTTCAAAACGCACGTAGTCCAAATCATTCATGTATAAAAAGTCAATGTAATGCCCATTGTCAATATTAGACTTAAGATGAAAGTATTTTTGTAGAGTGTCCCTACTAGAGCTTAAAAATTCAAACCCATAGATATTTTGATTCCTCAAATCATAGCGTTTGACATATTGAGTGTAATTCCTAAAATAGCGCGCATTGAATAAAAACCTGTCGTCTTTAGAGTTGATGTAGCGCGCTTCAAAATTCAAGCCAAAACCCCTTTTATAACGGATTTGTGGGGTAAAGGTCATATCCCATGAGTTTTTGGGGGCTAAATAAAATGGTTGCAAATAAATAAAGCCGTCTAAATTGGAAGTGCCAAACTCAGGGTATAAAAACCCGGTAGTTCTTTTATTGCTCGTGGACATGAAAATATAGGGCAAATACAATACAGGAATATCGCCGACATAGATCTTAGGATTCCACATAGACAAATGCGATTTTTGCATGTTGAATGAGCCTGAAGTCGCATTGACATGCCAAATGGGGTTGTCAATGCTGCACCCTGAAGCGCTCATGTTTTTAATCTTATATTTTTGATCCTTCCCGCTAGCAATATCCGCGCTCACCCAAATCCCGCTCACGCTATCTTGGACATAAAAGGGGAAAATGATTTCATATTTTTCATTCAAACTCAATTTCACATAATCGGTTTTAATGAGTAGGCCCTCGCCCTTATAAACCTTGATATTCCCCTCTAATAACGCTTCTTTAGTCTTGGTATCATAACGCACCTTGTCCGCTAAAATATACACATCATAATTCAATAAGATCGCATTCCCTGATGCGGTTATCACATTGTCTTTAGCGCTCACTTTATCCGCAAGGATTTCAAAAATCTTATGGTTTTGTTTGTCAAATCGTTGCATAGCGATTTCTTTAGCGTCTAATGCACCCAACAAAAAAAAGACCACCAAATACAACCAATAGATCATGATTAAATTAACACCAAAAGACTTTTGCTTTTTTCTTCATGCCACGCCCTATGATAGGGGTTTTTAAACACTACAAACCATAAAAAGGGGCATAGAAAAACCACGATCTTTAACCCTAAACGCTTCAATAAAATAGCCCTACTTGGGCAATCTGCTAAATAAATATCAATAATTTTAATCCTAAAAACCAGTTTAGCCAAACTCATCTTGCACAAACACACAAAAAAGGTTTCATAAACGCCATACAAGATGATAAAACCCATCGCAACAAACACGCCATGATAAATGGGGTTAGCCAGCCAGTATAAAGAATGCAAGAAATCGCACGCCCTTAAAAGATCGCTTAATAAAAACGCCACCAACAAACCATCGGTTAAAAACGCTAAGATGCGCCAATATAAGGGGCATAAACGCATTTTTTCACACATAAGGAGTGTTTCTATGATTTCAGTTTCTTCTTTTTCTAAATTTGGAGAGCGCATTCAAAAACAAACAAGACAAACTCTTTGGTTTGTCTTAAACTTCAAGAGTATTCTTTCAAATCTAACACCTTAAAACCAATATCCTTGCGATAAAACATGCCTTCAAAATGCACCTTTTGAGCGATTTCATAAGCATGGTTTCTGGCTTCTAATAAGGATTTTCCTCTGCCAATGGCAAAGATCACTCTCCCCCCACTGCTTTCAAACACGCCGTTATCCTGCTCCACCTCCCCTAAAATCAAATGGCCCTTTTTTTCATCAACCGGATCAATATAAAGGGTTTGTTTGGGCGAAGAGCTGGTGGGGTAATTCCTAGAAACAAGCGCGACACTCATCACAAATTCTTTAGAAAACACCAATTCAAGAGAATTTAATTCCCCTTTGGCTGTAGCCAAACACAAATCTAAAAGCGAGCTTTCTAAAAGGGGTAAAATCGTCTGGCATTCAATATCTTTAAAACGCACGCTAAAATCCAATAAATACGGCTCTAAAACGCCCTTTTCTTCTATGACCACAATTTCAGCGAGTAAAACCCCTTTAAAAAGCGTGTTATCAGCCTGAAATTTCTCTAAAGCAGGTTTAAAGATATGATTTTTTATCTTCTCTTCTAATTCATTAGAGAAAAAGTTTGCAGGAGCGATGGCCCCCATACCCCCTGTATTGACTCCATTATCCCCCTCTAATAAGCGTTTGTAGTTCTGGCAAAAGGGCAACAAGATAAAATCATCGTTGGCTATGAGCGCTGTAACTGAAAGCTCAAACCCCTCTAAAAAAGGCTCTATGATCACAGGCTCATTATTTTGTTTGAAAGCGTCTTCAAGGATTTTTAGCGCTTCTTCTTGATGATGGACAATGCTTGTGTTTTTATTCAACGCTTTAATGACTAAAGGGAAGGAAGCGTTTTGAATGTAATTGAGAGCTTCTTTTAAATCGTTTGTTTCAAAGTAAGACGCACTTTTGATACCGCACTCTTTAACAAAAGCCTTCATATAGCTTTTAGAAGCCTCTAACTTAGCCGCTTCTTTAGAAGCCCCAAACACTAAAATCCCCGCTTTTTCTAGCATTTCTGTAAGCCCTAAAATCAAAAGCTTTTCTTCTGAAATGATGGCTAAATGGATCTGTTTTTTCAGGGCTAATTCCACGATGTGCTCGTAATGTTCGCATTCCAGATTCTCGCCTAAATCTTGAGTGCCACCATTACCCAAACAAAAATACAAAGCATTCACTCGCTCATCTTGCTGAAGCCTTTGAGCCAAAGCATACTCTCGCCCCTTATTACCCACAATTAAAACATTATAGTTATTGTTATCTTTCATGTCTTCCCTAAAATGCGGTCGTTTAAAACCCAGATGACCGCTACTTTTACATGCGCATAAGTTCAACAAACCTACACTAATAAGGCTAGGAGAATTTTCTTAGGGGCAGATTTAAAAAATGCCATCACACAAAAACCACTACCTTAGCCTAACTTATTTTTTCAACGAACTTGCCATCAATAAGAAACACGAATCATCTAGGCGATGCTTACAATTATACTTAAATTTTAAAGAAATTCCATGCAAAAATATTCAAGCGATCTGTGATAGTTTTGATTGGCGTTTGGGCGTTTTAAGACAAACTGACTGATTTATTTCAACCTTTCTTTATACGCCATTTCCAAACTGCTATACCCTTTTTTCAATTCTCCCACATCCCCAAAAGCCACCACTTTAGCCTCTTTTAAAAAAATCGCTCTGTCTAAATACTTTTCCACATCCACCACCAAATGCGTAGAAACTAACAAGCTTGCGTTTTGGCTAAATTCCTTAGCGATGAGTTCAAAAATCTCTTCTCTTGCAATAGGGTCAATCCCAGCCACCGGCTCATCAAAAAGATACAAAGAAGCGTTTCGTGATAGGGTTAAAATCAGCTGTAATTTTTCCCTCATGCCTTTTGAAAGGGCTTTAAACTCTCTTTTTAAAGGCACGCTAAAGCGTTTCAGCAAATCTAGGGCTTTTGATGAATCAAAATCGCTAAAAAAATCCTTGTAAAAAGCGATCGCTTTTAAAGGCGTTAATTTAGGGTCTAAAAAATCGCCATCGCTTAAAAACGCCACGCTTTTTTTAGTTTCTATGCCGATCTTTTGATTTAAAATTTTCACTTCCCCTTGATAGTTCAAATTCAATCCGGCTAAAATTTTTAACAGAGTGGTTTTACCCGCCCCATTAGGGCCTAAAAGCCCTATAAATTGCTGTTTGGGTAGTTTCAAATTGATATTATCTAACGCTTTTAAACTCCCATAAGTTTTAGTCAAATTCTCTATTTCTACTAGCATTTTAATTCCCCGAATTTGCGCACTCTTTTGTAAAAATCGCTAATGATATTTTCTAAATCTTTAGGGGTGAAATCAGGCCATAAAATCGGCGTGAAAAACAATTCCGCATAGCTAGACTGCCACAATAAAAAATTAGACAAGCGCATTTCCCCCCCCGTTCGTAACAATAAATCCACTTCTGGCAAATTGTGCGTGTCTAAACGATTAGAAATTTCATTTTCTAAACTTTCTAAAAGGCTTATATTGCTAGGCGGGCTTTCTAGCAAGCTTTTAAATGCCCTTGAAATCTCGTTTTTAGATCCGTAATTGAGGGCTAAAACTTGCGTAAAATCCTTAAAATGCCTGGTATCGTTTTCAAGTTGCAAGATCGTGTCTCTCAATTCTTTAGAAAAGCCCTCTAAATCCCCTATCGCTTTAAAGCGTATGTGATTATCCAAATAAGTGGATCGCTCATCTTTAAGGTATTTTTTAAGCATTTTCATTAAAAAATCCACTTCACTTTTAGGGCGTTTCCAATTTTCTGTAGAAAAAGCGTATAAAGTCAAGCATTCTAGCTTATGATTAGCGCACCAGATCGTAATGTCTTTAAGGGTTTTTACGCCCTTTTTATGCCCATAAGCCCTAGCTTTATTCTTTAATTTAGCCCACCTGCCATTACCATCCATAATAATGGCAAGATGTTTGAGAGTGTTATCCAATGCCTTTACCCTTTAAAGAAATTCTTCAATTATACACCATTTAAAGCGTGCAAGCATCCACTAAATAAGCGATATGCTGCCAAGAAAAGTGGGTTTTTTCACTCAAACCGATCTCGCAAGTGCTGGAAGTGGAAAAACCCCTTTTAAGATCATAGGATTGGTAAAACGCTTGAAAGCCGTTTAAAGCGCTCTCGTTCAATTCAGGGGTAAAAAAGCCCTTATTCCCCGCAAAGCCGCAACAACCCGTCTCTTTGTGGATAACAATCTCGCCCAAAGTGCATTTTTTAGCCAAATTGAGTAATAACTCCTCTTTATTTTCTAACTTTAAAGCACACATCGTGTATAGCCCTATGTCTTCGTTAATGGGGTTGAATTTTAATTTAGGGCTTAAAACTTCTTCAATATAGACGCTCAAATCATAGACTTTCAAATCCTTATAAGCTTTCATTTGCTTGAAAAAATGCGTCGAACATGCACTATGGTCTAAAACGATCGGTATTTTTCCCTTATCGCTTAATTGTAAAAAAATCGCATGGTTTTTTTCATTGTTTTGTTTGGTCAAGTCGGTGTAATTGATAAAGGCTTTCCCGCAACAAAGCGCATTCAATCCATCAGGATACATTACCGAAACTTTGGCTTTTTGGCATAAGGATTCAAACACTTCTTGAATGCATCTTTTATCCGCCATTTTGGTTGATGGAGCGAACGAGCGGTTGATGCAAGTGCTGAAATAAATGACTTTTTCTTCGCTCTTAAGCGTTTTATTTTCTAAAGGATAGGCGTTGTTTTTGGGCATGTAATTAAAGGCTTTAGGGAAAGGCTTGATGAATTTTTTAATCCCTTTAGTTAGGCTCACTAAGTTGTGAGAGCCTATGAGATTTTGAACTAAGCGAGCGCTTTTTAAAGAAAAACGAGCCGCGCTTGTGGTTGTTTGCATGTGATTAAGGATCTTTGAAGCGATCTTTTCGCCTTTAGGGTTTTTTTGATAATAATTTAGAGCGATCTTTCCGGTATCAATTCCTAAAGGGCATAGGGTAGAACACATATGGCACACCGCGCAAGTGGCGTGCGCTAAATATTCAGACTCTTTTAAAAGCTCATCTAATAAAACTTGATCTTCATGATGGCCATGACTCACCCTTTCTTTTAAACGCTCTACCTCTCTGTGGATAACGATTCGTTGTCGTGGCGTTAAAGATAGATCTTTGCTAGGGCAAACCCTTTCACAAAACCCGCATTCCATGCACATGTCCAAATGCTCTTCAATAGGGTGAATGCTCTTTAAATTTTTAGTGTGGATTTCTTTATTGTTTGTGATGATCACATCAGGGTTTAAAATGCCACTAGGATCAAACAATTCTTTGATTTGTTTGTGGATTTTATAGGCTTTTTCCCCCCACTCCATTTCCACAAAAGGGGCTACCATCCTGCCTGTGCCATGCTCGGCTTTAATAGAGCCAGAGCTTTTGCTCACCATTAAAAACATGTCAGAAACTAAATTTTCAAACGCTTTTCTTTCAGTTTCATTTTCTAAAATCGGCGTAACGACAAAGTGCAAATTCCCGCTTAACGCATGCCCAAAAATAATGCCATTATCCTTAAAGCCATGTTTTTTTAAAAGCCCTTCAATCGCTTTTGCCCCCTCTACAAAATTTTCTTGACTAAAGCACACGTCTTCAATGATCACAGAGCTTTGGCTTTTTCTTTGAGACGCTGCGATAGGGAAAATGCCCTTTCTGATCTTCCACCACGATTGATAAATAGTAGGATCACTGCTGATTTGAGAATCTAAAACGACCGGTATTGCGCTCAAAGCGTTTAAAATCGTTTGCATGTTGTTTTCTAAAGTTAAAGGATCATCGCTTTCGCTTTGAATGAGTAAGCATGCGTTAGGCTCTTTGATTTCTAAAATCGCTCTGGGCATGCCCTCCAAACCTTTCACGCTTTTTAAGCACGCATAATCCATAAGCTCTGCTGAAGAAATCATTTCGGGTTGTTTGGCTTTTAAAGCGGCTAAAATTTGAGCGGCTTTGGCGCATTGCTCTAAATTTTCATAAAACAATAACGCGCAAGTTTTATAAGCGTAGTCTTTCACGCATTCTAATTCCACGCTTGAAATAAAGCCTAAAGTCCCCTCAGAGCCTATGAATAAATGGCTAATGATTTCAATAGGATCTTCAAAATCAATGAGAGCGTTTAAGCTGTAGCCGGTGGTGTTTTTGATCTCGTATTTTTTCTTAATGAGAGCATGCAATTCTTTATCTTTTAAGATCTCTTTTCTTAAGTTTAAAACCCCTTCAATCAAATCTTTGCGCGCGTTTTTGAAATTTTCAACGCTCTCTTGATTGGCGGTGTCTAAAAGAGTGCCATCAGCTAAAATGACTCTTAAGGATTTTAGGGTTTTGTAGCTGTTTTGCTCCACCCCGCAACACATCCCACTAGCGTTATTAGCGACAATCCCCCCTATCATAGCAACGTTTATCGTAGAGGGATCCGGGCCTATTTTTTTATGGTAAGGTTTCAATAAAGCGTTCGCGTTACTTCCTATGACCCCGCATGAGAGCTGGATGCTTGTAGCGTTATTTAAAATTTTAGCGTCTTTGAAAAAATGCGTAGCCATCACTAGCACCCCATCACAGATCGCTTGCCCTGATAAAGAACTCCCAGCCGCTCTAAAAGTCAATGAAATGCCATGCTTTTTGGCTAAAACACAAAGCTTTTGGACTTCTTCTTCATCTTTCACCCAAGCAACTATTTTAGGGATATAACGATAACATGACGCATCAATGCCATAAGCCAAACGGCGTAAATAATCCTTAAAAACCCTATCGTTTAAAAACCCGCTCGCTTCGGTAAAAAAAGCATGATAATTTTCCTCCATGTGCACTCCTTAAACATTCCTATTTATCAAATCATTGTAACATAACCTTACTTTAAAAATTAAGGATAAACATGCTTGAAGATTATGCAATCAGTTTAGAAGAAGTCAATTTCAATGATTTTGTTGTCGTAGATGTGCGCGAGCTGGATGAATATGAAGAATTGCATTTGCCTAACGCTACGCTCATTAGCGTTAATGACCAAGAAAAGCTCGCTGATTTTTTATCCCAGCACAAAGATAAAAAAGTGTTGCTCCATTGCAGGGCTGGCCGCAGGGCTTTAGATGCGGCTAAAAGCATGCATGAATTAGGCTATACGCCCTATTATTTAGAAGGCAATGTCTATGATTTTGAAAAATACGGCTTTAGAATGGTCTATGATGACACTTGCGGTAAGAAAAACTAGGCATGAGGGAGATTGTATGGGTGCATTCTCAAAGAATCGCCCCTTATAAGACTCTCATTTTAAATGAATTCTGCTACTATCCCTTAGAATTAGATCCAACCCCTTTTAACGCTCTCATTTTCACTTCTAAAAATGCGGTGTTTTCCTTGCTAGAAACTCTAAAAAACAGCCCCAAACTCCAAATTTTACAAAACATTCCTGCTTACGCTTTGAGCGAACCCACCGCAAAAACCTTACAAGATCACCATTTTAAAGTCGCCTTTATAGGGGAAAAAGCCCATGGTAAAGAGTTCGTTCAAGAAATCATCCCTTTATTGGAAAAAAAAAGCGTTTTGTATCTTAGGGCAAAAGAAATTGCCTCTTCTTTAGACACCCTTCTTTTAGAGCATGGCATTGATTTCAAGCAAGCCGTTGTTTATGAAAACAAGCTCAAACATTTAACCTTAAGCGAACAAAACGCCCTAAAACCCAAAGAAAAGAGTATTCTTATTTTTACCGCCATAAGCCATGCAAAAGCCTTTTTACACTATTTTGAATTTTTAGAAAATTACACCGCTATAAGCATTGGCAACACGACCGCTCTTTATTTGCAAGAGCAAGGCATTCAAAGTTATACCGCCAAAAAGCCCTCCTTAGAAGCGTGTTTAGAACTGGCTTTAAGTTTGAGAATTAAGGAATGTTAAAAACATCTCATTATAATGCTCTCAGTTATTTTTTAAAGGATGATGCATGAATTTTGTCTTTTTATGGGCCGCTTTAGGGGGGGCTATAGGGAGTTCGTTAAGGTATTTTGTGGGCAAAATGATGCCCAGTAAATTTTTAATGTTTGAAAGTTTCCCTTTAGGGACTTTTAGCGTGAATGTCATAGGGTGTTTTGTCATCGGCTTTATGGGGCATTTGGCTGTTAAAAAAGTTTTTGGCGATGATTTTGGGATTTTCTTTGTCACTGGGGTTTTAGGGGGTTTTACGACCTTTTCTTCTTACGGGCTAGACACTTTAAAGCTCTTGCAAAAATCCCAATACATTGAAGCCATTTCCTATGCCTTAGGCACTAACATTTTAGGGCTTATTGGGGTAGCCATTGGTTGGCTTTTGGCTAAAATTTTGTAGGCATTAATTAAAAAACGCTTTCTAGCGTTTCATTAACGCTTTATTAAAGCAGAGCCTTACAATAGCCACAAAGCCATTTCATCGGCCATGAAAAAATCGCTCGCTACCAATCGGTCATTTTTAATGGAAGCCTTGTTTTCTTCAATCAAAAACTTTACTTTATTTTCATCTAAGAAACTAAGCTCAACCCCCAGCACGCACCTCAAGCCTAAAAACAGCTTTTCTAATCGCTTGTCCTGTTCGCTAAGCGTCTCAATTTGGCGTTTTAGGGGGTCTTTGATGTAATTTTCTATGAGTTTTTTCGCATAAAAGCGCTCATTCGCCACGCAGCCTACAGCCCCAGCCCCGCACCCTAAATAATCTTTAGCCCCCCAGTAAGCTAAATTGTGCTTGACTTGGTAATTTCTAGCGTAATTAGACACTTCGTATTGCTTGAAAGAAAAGCCCTCTAAAACCTCTTTTACCACATTGTCAAAATTGGTGCATGAGGGTTTTTTGGCGTTTTTTTCTAAATTCGTGTTTTTTTCAATACTCAAAGCATAAGCGCTCAAGTGGTTGATAGGGAGTTCTTTAGCGAGTTTTAGTTCTTCTTTTAGAGAGTTTTCATTGTCTAATGGGGTGTTATAAATCAAATCAATGCTGATATTTTCAATCCCGCTTTTTAAAATAGTTTCTATCACAGGAGCGATATTTTTGGAATGTTGGCGCTCTAAAAACAATAATTTATCCTCCCTAAAACTTTGCACCCCTAAACTCAAGCGGTTGATCCCTAAATCTTTTAAGCCTTGACACCAAGCTTTAGAAATCAATTCGGGGTTAGCTTCAGTGGTGATCTCACAATCCATGCTCAAGCTTGCATTTTGATGGATGCTTTCAAAAATCCTTTCAAAAGACTTCACGCTTAAAGTGTTAGGCGTGCCGCCGCCAATAAAAACGCTCTCAATGGGTTCATCAGTTTGGCTTAAGGCATGCTTTAAATCCAGGCATAGCGCTTGAGTGTATTCTTCTTTTAGCCCATGCTTATCTTCATAGGAATTGAAAGCGCAATAACCGCATTTATTTTCACAAAAGGGGATATGAATGTATAAAATCATATTTATTTCTCTCATTTTCATTTCATTTTAAGCGAAACTTAAACTTGTAATTGTATCATTTTAAGATTATTTTGATAAGCATGAGGAGACAAACTATGAAAAAGGTTATTATGGCTTTAGGCGTTTTAGCGTTCGCAAACGCTTTAATGGCAACAGATGTTAAGGCTCTTGCAAAAACTTGTGCCGCTTGCCATGGGGTTAAGTTTGAAAAGAAAGCTTTAGGCAAAAGCAAAATCGTTAATATGATGAGTGAAGCAGAAATTGAAAAAGATCTTATGGATTTTAAAAGCGGTGCCAACAAGAATCCTGTCATGACCGCACAAGCTAAAAAATTGAGCGATGAAGATATCAAAGCTTTAGCCAAATACATCCCCACTCTCAAATAAACCCTTTTAGTTTTAATAGCACTGTTTGGGTGCTATTAAAATGAGTTTCAAGCCCTTTTTTTTAATTTTTGATTTTAATGGCGTTCTTAACCCTACTTAAAGCCAGCATGCACTATAATACGATCTTAATCAAACAAGAAAGAGCTAAAATAAAGACCTATGCTACATAAGAAATATCGTCCTAATGTTGCGGCCATTATCATGTCGCCAAATTACCCTAACACATGCGAAATTTTTATCGCTGAGCGCATAGATATTGAGGGGGCGTGGCAATTCCCCCAAGGGGGCATTGATGAGGGCGAAACCCCTTTAGAAGCACTCCATAGAGAATTATTAGAAGAAATTGGCACGAATGAAATAGAGATTTTAGCGCAATACCCTAGATGGATCGCCTATGATTTCCCAAGCAATATGGAGCATAAATTCTATTCGTTTGACGGGCAAAAGCAACGCTATTTTTTAGTGCGCCTAAAGCATGCCAACAACATTGATTTGAACAAACACACGCCAGAATTTAGAGCCTATCAATTCATTCACCTTAAGGATTTGCTTAAAAAAATCGTTCCCTTTAAACGTCAAGTGTATCGCCAAGTCATTGCTTATTTCAAAAGAGAGGGGTATTTAGGGTGTTAATCGTTCAAAAATACGGTGGCACGAGCATGGGTAGCGTGGAAAGGATCCACAATGTCGCTCAAAGGGTTTTAGAAAGCGTTAAATTAGGGCATCAGGTGGTGGTGGTGGTTTCGGCGATGAGCGGCGAAACCGATAGGCTTTTAGAATTTGGCAAGAATTTTAGCCATAACCCTAACAAGCGAGAAATGGATAGGATTGTAAGCACGGGGGAATTGATTTCAAGCGCGGCTTTGAGCATGGCGTTAGAAAGGTATGGGCATAGAGCCATTTCATTGAGCGGGAAAGAAGCAGGCATTTTAACCAGCTCGCATTTTCAAAACGCCGTGATCCAATCCATTGACACCAAACGCATCGCAGAGCTTTTAGAAAAAAACTACATTGTGGTGATCGCTGGGTTTCAAGGCGCTGATATTCAAGGCGAAACAACGACTTTAGGGCGTGGGGGGAGCGATTTGAGCGCGGTCGCTTTAGCCGGGGCTTTAAAAGCGCATTTGTGCGAAATTTATACGGATGTGGATGGCATTTATACCACTGATCCGCGCATTGAAGAAAAGGCTCAAAAAATCACGCAAATCAGCTATGATGAAATGCTTGAACTGGCTTCTATGGGGGCTAAAGTTTTATTAAACCGCTCGGTAGAATTGGCCAAAAAACTCAGCGTGAAGTTAGTGACTCGCAATTCGTTTAACCATAGTGAAGGCACGCTCATTGTGGCTGAAAAAGACTTTAAAGGAGAACGCATGGAAACCCCTATAGTGAGTGGGATCGCATTGGATAAAAATCAGGCTCGTGTGAGCATGGAGGGCGTAGAAGACAGGCCAGGCATTGCCGCTGAAATCTTTGGCGCTTTAGCGGAGTATCGTATTAATGTGGATATGATCGTCCAAACGATCGGCAGAGACGGGAAAACCGATTTGGATTTTACGATCGTTAAAACCCAAATAGAAGAAACCAAGCAAGCCTTAAAGCCTTTTTTAGCGCAAATGGATTCCATTGATTATGATGAAAATATCGCTAAAGTTTCCATAGTGGGCGTGGGCATGAAGTCGCATTCTGGGGTAGCAAGTATCGCTTTTAAAGCCCTAGCCAAAGACAATATCAATATCATGATGATTTCTACAAGCGAGATTAAAATTTCGGTTTTGATTGATATTAAATACGCTGAATTAGCCGTTAGAACTTTGCATGCGGTGTATCAACTGGATCAATGAAAAATTTCTACGACTGGATTAAGGAATTTGTGCGCGATCAAGGGGAATTTATCGCCCAACAAAGCGGGTGGTTGGAATTGGAGCGATCCAGTTATGCCAAACTTATTGCGCAAACCATCTCGCATGTGCTTAATGGCGGATCGCTGTTAGTGAGCGCTGATTCTTCTAGGCATTGGTTTTTAAATTACATTCTTTCTAACCTAAACCCCAAAGATTTAAAAGAGCGCCCCTTATTGTCAGTCATTGATTTTAACGCTTCTTCTTTCTACCCCAAAAACGACGCAAATCTCTCTCTAGCCACCATAGAGATGACTTATCAAAACCCCATGTTTTGGCATGTTGGGAGGGTTGAAAATGAAGGCTTGAAAACGATACTACTGAGTAAAATCCCTAGTTTTTTATGGCTTTTTGAAGAGCTTAAAGAAGATTGCTTGCTTTTAAAAGAGCATGACATCTTATTGGATTATAAATTATTGCAACTCTTCAAACTCTTTGAAAACGCGCTTTTTAGCACGCTATACAATAAGATCACTCTGTGAAAAACTTCAACCGCCTTATTTATACGGACAATCTTGAAGAGAGCCTAGAAGAGGTTGCAAGTCTTTTCAGGTGCCACATTAAATTCTACACCGAGATCATTGAAAAAGACAAAAAGGTGATCAAAACTTTTAACAAGGATTTTAAAATAGAGCATGCCAAAGAAGTTATTTCAAAAGCTCATTTAAAACACAGCGAACCAAACGCCTTTTTAATCGCTGCGCCCAGCTATGGCATAGAAGCCCAAAACGCGCTTTTAAAAATTTTAGAAGAACCCCCAAATAATGTTTGTTTTATCATGTTTGCTAAAAGCCCAAACCATGTTTTAGCCACCATTAAATCCCGCTTGATCAAAGAAGACAAACGCCAAAAAATCCCCCTAAAACCTTTGGATTTGGATTTATCTAGGTTGGATTTGAAAGACATTTATGCGTTTTTAAAAAATTTAGACAAAGAAAATTTTGATTCCAGAGAAAATCAGAGAGAAAGGATTGAAAGCCTGTTAGAGAGTATTCACAGACACCAAATCTATTTGAGCGAGCAAGAATTGCAAGCCTTTGACTTAGCGATCAAGGCTAACAGCTCTTATTACAAGCTCAGCTATAATCTTTTACCCCTGCTTTTAAGCCTTTTATCCAAAAAGAAAACGCCATGATTGTAAAACGCCTTAACCCTGATGCGCTCAAAAACGCTTTACAAAAAATAGGTCCAGAAAAGATCGCGCAAGATCGCATGCGCCAAAAAGGCGTTAGCTTTGTTTTTGAAATCCAACACCTGCCCTTAAGCGCTGCGCTCATTTTAAAGCAAGAGGCCATAAGCGTTGGGGGCGATTTTGCCACGCCAAGAGATTGTATTTTAGCCAAAGAGCCTTTTTATGATGGGGTGCTGATTGCGAGCGCTAAGCAATTAGAACGCCTTATTGTGAAGTGCCATTCCCAACCCTTTGGGCTTAAACATTTAGTGCAAGAATTAAAAAGCCATCTCAAAGCCCCTAAGCCTAACGCCCCACAGATCATGGCAATCTTGAATCTCACGCCGGATAGTTTCTATGAAAAGAGCCGTTTTGATAGCAAAAAAGCACTTGAAGAAATCTATCAATTACTAGAAAAGGGTATCACGCTCATTGATATAGGCGCAGCTAGTTCAAGACCGCAGAGTGAAATCATTGATCCAAAAACAGAGCAGGATCGCTTAAAAGAAATTTTATTAGAAATCAAATCCCAAAAACTCTACCAATGCGCCCATTTTAGCATAGACACCTACCATGCTAAAACCGCCCAAATGGCTTTGGAGCATTGTTTTTCCATCCTTAATGATGTGAGCGGTTTTAATAGTATTGAAATGCTAGAAGTCGCAAGAGATTACCAGCCCACTTGCATTTTAATGCACGCTCAAAAAACCCCCAAAGACATGCAAGAAAATGTTTTTTACCACAATTTGTTTGATGAAATGGATCGCTTCTTTAAGGAAAAATTAGAGGTTTTAGAAAAATATGCGTTACAAGATATTATTTTAGATATTGGGTTTGGATTCGCTAAATTAAAAGAGCATAATTTAGCCTTAATCAAGCATTTAAGCCACTTTCTTAAGTTCAAAAAACCCCTATTGGTGGGAGCGAGTCGTAAAAACACGATCGGGCTTATCACCGGGCGTGAAGTTCAAAACCGGCTCGCTGGCACTTTGAGTTTGCATTTAATGGCGCTGCAAAATGGAGCGAGTATTTTAAGAGTGCATGATATTGATGAACATATAGATTTAATCAAAGTGTTTAAGAGTCTGGAAGAAACGGATTGAACCCAAATTTGAGTTTTGATCCCGCTGGGCGTTGGTTATCATCAAAACGCTCAAAAGCGTTTTTAATGATCAATCCTTGATTAATCTTTAAAGGATCACATCCATCGTTGAAGGGTTGTTGTAAGCGTTTTGGTAGCGTTGCAAAAAAGCGTTATGGTTGGTAGCGTTAAAGGTTTGTAGGGCTTTTTTGTGCAAGCCATTTACCGGTTGTTTGGGGGCGTTTTCCACTTCTTTAGAGAATTTCCCATTATAAAAATCCGTCAAACTATAGAGCGACTGAGCGGCAAGGCGTTTTTGGCTCTCATCCATTCCGGCCGTGGCCCTTAAAAAAGCCTCATACTCTCTATCGCTCATCAATTCTAAAACCAAAAAGCCGTAAGTCTCTCGCTTGTCAGGGTTAAAGGGGAGGTTTTCTGTTGGAGCGTCCTTTTTTTCTCGCTCTACTTTTTCTGTGCTTTCAATAGGAGCTAGGTCTTCTTTAGGAGCGCTTTTAGCGTTTAAAAGCCCGTAGAGGTTAGAATCAAACTGATTGATAGAAGAAACAGCCATGTGAATTTCCTGAAATTGAATTTTACGCTGATATTAAGCAAAATCCATTCCCTAATGAGACTAAAAAAATTTAAAAAGCTTAAAAGAGTTTTCTAATAGTGGCATTCAAACCCTTTAAAAAGGGTCTAGGAGTTTATTTTCAAAAAGGATTCGTGTTTTTATGTTTTCATATTTCTATAAGGAGTTTGAAATGCTGAAGCTTCTAGAATGATTCTAGACAAAACAAAAGGTAAAACTCCTAGAACATTGTTATAACATGATTTTACCAATCAATGCAACTTTTATACTTTTAGAGCTTAAAAACTTTAAGTCTTAATTAGAGATTTTAGGTTAAACTACCCTAAAAATCTTTAATCTATGAGCAAAAAGCATGCGTAATACCATTTTATTTGGCGTTTCAATGATACTCTTGGCGAATTTATGCTTTGGAATCATGAGCGCGTTTGTTAAAATCACAGCGGATTATTTTTCCCCTATGGAAAATGTGTTTTACCGCTCCATTACCATGACGCTTTTACTCTTGCTTATTTATCCTTTCAAACCCTACCGCTTGAAGAGTTACAAACAAGGCGGTTTTAAAAAGCTCGCTTTTAGGGTCGTTGTGGGGGGTTTAGCCATGCTAGCGTTTTTTTATAATATTGAAAAAATTTCGCTCGCTACAGCAACGGCTTTTTCGCAATGCGCGCCGATTTATACGGTGCTTCTTTCCCCTTTTCTTTTGAAAGAAAAGCTCAAAAGAAGCGCGTTAATTTCTGCATGCATCGGGCTAGTGGGGGTGGTGTTGATTTCAGATCCTAGCGTGGAAAATGTGGGGCCGGTTGAAATTATTATGGGCTTATTGAGCGGGATCTTTGTGTCTTTAGCGTATATCACTTTAAGGGATTTGAGGGAATATTATGACAAACAAGCCGTGATTTTAGCGTTCGCCTTTGGCATGAGCCTTCTTGGGTTAGCGGGCATGTTCATTGATATTCCTTTTTTATCCACAGGCATTCATATCCCTAGAAAAGAAGACATTTTGTGGATTTCTTTAATAGGGATTAGCGGGACTTTAGGGCAGTATTTCTTAACTTATGCTTACATGAACGCTCCTGCTGGAATCATTGCCCCGATTGAATACACCCGCATTGTTTGGGGGCTGTTGTTTGGGCTGTATTTGGGCGATACATTTTTGGATCTTAAAAGCTCTTTGGGGGTGGCTTTGATTTTATGTTCAGGCTTACTCATTGCCTTGCCCGCTCTTTTAAAAGAATTAAAAAAAATTTAAGTCATGCAACTAAGCCCCTTACAAAGCGCTCTGTTATATTTTAGCTACTTTATTTATCCAGAGAAAAAAACAAGAATCTTTGATTTAAGCGATTTAGTCTTTATCGTCATGGTTTTTTTAGTCCTGGCTTTGGGGCTGTTGATGAGTAAAGAAATTTCTATCAGCTACAATGAAGCGAAGGATTTTTTTTATAGCAGCGCATGGTTTGTTCAAATCGCTCAAAAAAGCACCGCCATTTTAGGTCAAAACGATTTGGCTTTGAGATTGCCTTTTTTGATCGCTCATCTCATTAACATGTTTTTATTTTATTTAATAGGGCGAAAGATTTTAAAAAAGCCTAAAGACGCTCTCTATGTGGTATTGACTTACGCTTTATTGCCTGGAGTGAATCTCTTTGCGATTTTATTGGCTAAAAGCGTGTTGGTGTTAAGCCTTGGGCTTTTGATTAGCTATTTATATATCAAAACCCAAAAAATCCCTTATTTAACCCTTAGCGCTTGCGCGTTTTTAGACGGCACGTTCATCCCGCTTTTACTAGGGGTTTTTGCCTACGCTTTAAGAAAACGCTATTTTAAGAGCGCGATCTTTATTTTGGTGGTTTTAATTGTGAATACCGCTCTTTTTAGCGGGAGTTTCAATAAGGGCTTGCCTAGTGGGTATTTTATAGACACATGTTTAGAACTCATGCTTTTATATTCGCCCTTATTGTTCCTCTACTACCCTTATACGCTCTATAAAGCCCTTTTGGATAAAAAGCCATCGTTACTGGCCTTTATGAGCGCAAGCGGTTGGCTTTTCCCTTTGCTTTTGAGCATGCGCCAAGAGATAGATTTAAGAACTTTCGCCCCCTTAGCGTTAATCGGTTTGCCTTTGTTTGTTAAAAGCGTTTTGAATAGCCTTAGGGTGCGTTTAAAGGAATTTAGGGGTCAGTATTATTTGCGCGTTTTCAGTTTGTATCTTTTAATGCTCACTGAAACGCTTTTTTTATGGGGGAGTAAAATTTCTGGCGCTAATGAAAAATTATTAAACCGGCATTTCTTAGCCAAAGAAGTCGCTACAGCCTTGCAATTAAGGGGCATCCATCAAATCCGCACTAACGATAAACAGCTCGCTTTAAGGCTTCAATTTTATGGTATTAAAGAGGGGGGGAGGTTAAGACTGATTAACACTAAGATTTCTAAAAAACGCCCTGATATTACAATTATCTACGCTGATAAAATTCTACAATCTTATAGTTTGGTGCGCCATTAAATTAATTCTTTAAAAAGCGTTTTATCTAAAAAACGATAAAATACACTCTAAAAATAAATAAAATATGCGAGAAAAATCATGAGACTCAAACTAACCCATATAAACCATATAAGCCATAAGATTGCCAACGACTTTATCCATTCAAAATTATTAGAATTAAAAGCCCCTAGAGAATTGTTGTGCGAATTGATAGAGGGGATTTTGGAAAAAAGCGTTAAAAAAGAAAACGCCATAGATGAGCAAGCCAGAGAGCTTTTAGAAGAAAACACCGATGAGATAGAATTCATGCGGATGGATGAAAGACAGCTTTTTTGGATGATTAAAAGACAGATCGCTCAAAAAGAGGGCTTCCATTTGTTTTGGGAAGAAAGGTGTAACGATTTATCACACCAGATTTTGAATAAAATCTTAGATGAAGATTTGATCATGTTTAGCGTGTCTGAAAATTTGATAAGGAATTTGATTTACAAATCTATTGACACCTATTCTAAAGCGTATGAAAGCATTGAAAATGAAGTGCATGAAAAAATCAAGCATTATAAACGCAAATTACCCGTAGGGAGCGATGAATACGAGTTGGTGTTTGAAAGGCTCTATGAAGAAGAATTAAGACGCAAGGGCTTCTTATAATGGTCTCTCTCTATTTAGAAAACGGGCTTTTTTTACAAGCGCAGAGTTTTGGGGCTAGCGGCACACAAGTGGGCGAGCTTGTTTTTAACACTTCTATGAGCGGCTATCAAGAAGTCATTAGCGACCCTAGCTATAAAGGGCAATTTGTGGTTTTTAGCATGCCTGAAATTGGGGTTGTGGGCGCTAATTCTAAAGATGATGAATCCTTTTTTTCATGCGCAGGGGTTTTAGCGCGCCATTACAACGAATTTTTTTCTAATTCAAGGGCGGATTTTAGCTTGAGCGTTTATTTAAAAAAGCGCGGTGTTTTAGGGATTTGCGGGGTTAATACCAGGAGTTTGATTAAAACCTTACGCCATCATGGGTGCTTGATGATGGTCGCTTCCACGATCGAGCATGACAAAAACAAGCTTGAAAAAATTTTAAAAAACGCCCCTAGAATTTCTCACTCCCCCTTAGTGTCTAGCGTTTCTACGCAAAAAATCACCACGCACCAGCGCGCGGCTTTTGATTTCAAAACCCTAGATTACAAGCCTTTTGATGAAAAAACCTCTCATAAAATTATTGCGGTGCTAGACTTTGGGGCTAAGGGCAATATTTTAAACGAGCTTCAAAATGTGGGGTTAAAAGCCCTTATTTACCCGCACCACACTAAAGCGAACGAGCTGATTGAGGCCTATGAAAAAAAAGAAATTAGCGGGATTTTTCTCTCTAACGGGCCAGGCGATCCTTTGAGTTTGCAACAAGAAATTGAAGAAATCAAACAACTCATTAACGCTAAAATCCCCATGTTTGGCATTTGCTTAGGGCATCAATTGCTCTCTATCGCGCAAGGCTACCCTACTTACAAGCTCAAATTTGGCCATCATGGGAGCAACCACCCCGTTAAAAACCTAAAAACAAACGCCGTTGAAATCACCGCGCAAAACCACAACTATTGCGTCCCTGAAGAAATTGAAGAAATCGCTATTATCACGCACCGCAATCTTTTTGACAACACCATTGAGGGCGTGCGTTATAAAAATGCTCCCATTATTTCTGTCCAGCACCACCCAGAAAGCAGCCCCGGCCCCAAAGAGAGCCGCTATATTTTTAAGGAATTTGTGGAATTGTTAAAGGGTTTTTAGGGGTTTTTTAAAACAGCACCTATAGAAGTTGAAAAAGCGCTTTAAAAATAGATTTAAATCTTTTTATCAAAAAATCTCGCATTTACTCTAAATTAGTTTTCTTGCAATAGTATTCTCTCGCAATAACTATTATTGTTATTGCGATAAAACTTTTAGAAGGAGTTATTATGGGAAGTATCGGTAGTATGGGCAAACCTATTGAAGGGTTTTTAGTGGCAGCCATTCAGTTTCCTGTGCCAATTGTCAATAGCCGTAAGGATATTGATCACAATATTGAAAGCATTATTAGAACCTTGCATGCGACTAAAGCGGGGTATCCGGGAGTGGAACTTATCATTTTCCCTGAATATAGCACGCAAGGTTTGAATACCGCTAAGTGGCTCAGTGAAGAGTTTTTATTAGATGTCCCGGGTAAAGAGACAGAAGCTTACGCTCAAGCGTGTAAAGAGGCGAAAGTTTATGGTGTTTTTTCAATCATGGAACGCAATCCTGATTCTAACAAAAACCCCTACAACACCGCTATTATCATTGATCCGCAAGGTAAAATCATTTTAAAATACCGCAAGCTATTCCCATGGAATCCCATTGAACCATGGTATCCTGGGGATTTAGGAATGCCTGTGTGCGAGGGGCCGGGCGGATCAAAATTAGCCGTGTGCATTTGCCATGACGGCATGATTCCAGAGCTCGCTAGAGAAGCGGCCTATAAAGGGTGCAATGTGTATATCCGCATTTCAGGCTATAGCACTCAAGTCAATGATCAATGGATTTTGACCAACCGCTCCAACGCATGGCACAATTTGATGTATACCGTGAGCGTGAATTTAGCCGGCTATGATAATGTCTTTTACTACTTTGGCGAAGGGCAAATCTGTAACTTTGATGGCACGACTCTTGTTCAAGGGCACCGCAACCCTTGGGAGATTGTAACCGGGGAAATCTACCCTAAAATGGCAGACAACGCCCGCTTAAGCTGGGGCTTAGAAAACAACATTTACAACCTAGGCCATAGAGGGTATGTGGCTAAACCGGGCGGAGAACATGACGCAGGCTTAACCTACATCAAAGACTTAGCCGCTGGTAAATACAAATTGCCTTGGGAAGATCACATGAAAATCAAAGACGGCTCTATTTATGGCTACCCTACCACCGGTGGGCGTTTTGGGAAATAATCCCTAACCTTATATTTTGCTAGAACCTATTTTTAAAGGTTCTAGTTTCTCCCCTATTTTAATTTTTTCAATCAATTTTTACGAATAGTCTTCTATCACAGAGCATGTAAGACGACCCATAATAAGCGCGAGCGACCAAAAAGCACATAGCCTATGCAAAACCATGTTATTTTTGATAAAGACCACCACCCCATTGCGGCTGATAGAGCGTTAAAATCTGTAATAATGCCATAGCCAAAATAGATCATTCCCGTTAAACATGCCAATTTATTAGCATGGCAACAAGCACTAATCCCAAAACCACCACCAAAATTGATAAAAGAATACGAGACCAAGACCCCATGACAACTCCTTAAACATCAAATGCTAGAGTATATCGTTTTTTTTGTTTGTCAAGGGGGTGGCTAGCTAAAATAGTATTAGTGTTTTATAGAATAAAATTAAATGATAGCGTTTATAATGATGAAAGTTTAGCCCCTAATTTTAGTGCCCCTAACAAGCCTTCCACATTCAGCCCCAACCCCACGCTTAAATTCTCGCTTGAACTTTTAATATAGGGCTTATGAAAGTCCTCTAAACACACACAGCCCGCGCTTTCTTGCCACAAACCGCTCTCTAAATATTTTTCTATTTCGCTGAAATCAAACGCCTTTAAACGCGCTCTAAAAACCGATAGATCCAGCCATTCTAATGCGGGAGAAATCAATGCAGAGCAGGTTAAAACCTCTATTTCATGACCATTTTGGCATTTTAAAAATTCAAGGGCTTCTTGTTTGTTTTTAGCTTTTCGTTGCATGCGATTACCCACGCTCACCACGCTATCAGCCACCACGATAGCGCAGTTGTTTGTGAGCAATTCTTTAGCTTTTTCTAATTTCCCCTTGCACGCTAAATAGACAAACTCCCTAGGGTCTGTGGTTTTTAGGCTTTCTTCATCAAAATGAAGCGCTTTTTGTTCAAACCTAATCCCATGCTCTTTTAAAAGATTTGCCCTAGCACCAGATTGAGAGCCTAAAATAAGCTCCATGCTATCCCTCTAAAGCTTTAAGAGCGGTGTTTTTCGCCAAATTGAGCGCGGCTTGCAATTTTTCAATATCCTTGCCTCCAGCGCTCGCAAAATCGCCTCTTCCGCCCCCTTTGCCCCCTAAAATTTGTGCCACTTCATTAGCCCACGCATTCGCTTTTATGGGCGCGTTTTTCACCCCGCATGCGAGAGTTATTCGCTCATTTTCTTTTTTAAACACCATAGCGAGCAATCTTTCATGCTTGCTTTTCAATCGGTCAATCATTTCTTTAATGTCGCCCTGTTCCACTACGCCCACCACTAAATTCACGCCATGGATTTTTTCAACCGGTAAATCCACAGAAACGGGGGTTTTTTGGCTGTTTTTCACGCTCTCTTTAAGCTTGTTAATGCCGGCTATCACATCGTTATTTTTTAATGCAATCTTAGCGTTTTTAAGCTCTTTACTCTCTTCTTTAGCCAGTTGGTAAAAGGCTTTCCCGCACACCGCTTCAATGCGTCTGACCCCGCTACTCACCCCGCTTTCTTTTACAATCCTAAACCCCCCAATCAGCCCGGTATTTTCCACATGAATTCCCCCACACAATTCAATGGACGCTTCTTTAAAGCTCACCACCCGCACATTTTCAGCGTATTTTTCACTAAATAACGCTAACGCTCCCTTATCTTTAGCCTGATTTAAGGGCATATGCTCCACCTGGCTATTTAGGTGCTTGAAAATTTGAGCGTTGACTAAATCTTCTACTTTTTCTAGCTCTTCATCATTGAGTGCTTTAGGGTGTGAGAAATCAAAGCGCAATCGTTTGGATTCCACTAAACTCCCTGCTTGACTCACATGCGGGCCTAAAACTTCTCTTAAAGCGCTCTGCAATAAATGCGTCGCGCTATGGTGTTTGGCAATTTCTAAGCGTTCATCGCTCACTTGAGCGATCACTTGATCGCCTTTTTTTAGCGCTCTTTTGATTTCAAGGAGCGAAAAATTAAGCCCAAAAAAGTTTTTTGTATCCAACACTATAGCCGCTTCTTCATTGTCCTTTAAAAGCGTGCCCCTATCGCCTATAGCCCCCCCACCCTCAGCGTAAAATGGGGTTTTTTCTAGCAACACCCAAACTTCTTGGTTAGGATTTGCCTCTGTTATTTCTTTAAAATCGCTATCAAAAAACCCTAAGGCTTTAGCAGAGCATTCTGTCGTTTCATACCCCGCAAATTCGTTGGGTGCATAAGCGTTTAAAATAGCGCTAAAATCAGCGTTATTTTGTTTGCCTTTCCATGAAGCTTTAGAACGTTTCACTTGCTCTTGCATGCAAGATTCAAAGCCTTGCATATCCACGCACGCCCCATGACTTCTTAGCATGTCGTTCGTTAAATCCAAAGGAAAACCAAAAGTGTCATAAAGCTTGAAAGCGATCTTGCCATCAAAAATTTTATTTTCATTCAAATGTTCTAAAGACAAGTTAAACAATTCCATGCCCGATTCCAAAGTTTCTAAAAAGCGCTCTTCTTCTTCAAAGCATTCTTTCATTACCATTTCTTTAGATTCTTTCAAATACGCATGCGTGTTAGAAAATTGCTCGCACACCACGCCCACGACTTTGTATAAAAACGATTCTTTCAAGCCCATTAAATACCCATGCCTTAAGGCTCGCCTTAAAATGCGCCTTAAAACATAGCCACGGCCTTCCTTATTGAAATGCACCCCTTGAGCGAGCAAAAACGCTACCGCCCTTGCGTGATCGGCCACTACCCTAAAGCTTGGTTGGAATTCGCTCGCATAATCCAGGCTTGTAAGCTCGCTGATTTCTTCCATTAAGGGTGCAAATAATGAAGAATCAAAGTTATTGAGCTTATGTTCTAACAGCGCTTGCACCCTTTCTAATCCCATGCCTGTATCAATGCTAGGCTTTGGCAAGGGGGACAAAACGCCATCATTAGAACGTTCGTATTGCATGAACACCAAATTCCAAATTTCTAAAAACCTATCGCCCTCGCCCCCAAAATAATCCTCGCTCCCCTTAAAGTGTTTTTCGCCTTGATCAATATAGATTTCACTGCAAGGCCCGCAAGGCCCGCTATCGCCCATTTGCCAGAAATTATCTTTATCGCCCATTTTTTTAATCCTGTCAAAAGGCACAAACTTTTCCCATAGCTTAACGGCTTCATCGTCTTTTTCATGCACGCTGATATATAAATCTTTAGGCTTAAACCCTAAATTCTTGGTTACAAATTCCCACGCAAACAAAATCGCTTCTTCTTTGAAATAATCCCCAAAAGAGAAATTCCCTAACATTTCAAAAAGCGTGTGGTGTCTTGCGGTATAACCGACATTTTCCAAATCGTTATGCTTGCCACCCGCTCGCATGCACAATTGCGAACTTGTCGCTCTGGGAATGCTAGGGCGCGGCACCATCCCGGTAAAAATATCTTTAAATTGCACCATGCCGGCATTGGTAAAAAGCAAGGTAGCGTCATTAGGCACTAAAGGCATGCTAGGATAAACGGCATGCCCCTTATTGCGAAAAAATTGTAAAAATTCGTTGCGAATATCCATGGGTATTCCTTTTTGTTGTTTTATCGTGCATTTTAAGGCTATTTTATAGCTCTTTTAAGTTGTTTTTTTAAAAAGATAGTTTATTATACTTTAAACATCCAAACTTAAAGGAGAAAACCATGTTCCATGAATTTAGAGACGAAATCAGCGTGTTAAAAGCGAATAACCCGCATTTTGATAAGATTTTTGAGAAACACAACCAGCTTGATGATGACATCAAAACCGCTGAGCAACAAAACGCTAGCGACGCTGAAGTCAGCCACATGAAAAAACAAAAATTAAAATTAAAAGACGAAATCCACAGCATGATCATAGAGTATAGAGAGAAGCAAAAATCTGAACGCGCTTAAATCATCTTTGTGAAAACACGCCAAAACGCTTTTTAAAAGGTGTTTTGGCTTTAACGCTTAGTTTAGATTTAACGCTTTGATTTGAATTAAAGCGTTAGGTTGTTTTTAGCTTTATTCCCACCATAAGCTTTATTAATTTTAGCGTTCCTTACATTTTTTAAAAATGGGTTTTTAAAATTTTGTTTTATCGTTTTGGCTCTCATTTTGTTGTAAAAATCATTTTCTCAAGTTTTGTTTTATTTTCTTAAAAAGATAGGAAGTCTTTGAAACCATTCTCCCCCTTTTTAATATCCAACTTAACCCCCCTATATTAAAGAAGCGCTTTTTTAAAAACTATCGCTGACTTATGCGTCAAGTTTTCTACTAACTAATACCAAAAACGCTAAAAAGGATTTTTCATCAAACCCCCCCCAAAAAAGGGAGTTCAAAAGAAAGGGTTTAAAAAAGAAAGGGTTTAAAAAAGAGAGTTCAAAACAAAGGCTTCAAAATTAAACCCCCCCCAAAAAAAGAAATGGTTCAAAAAAGAGGGTTTAAAAAAAACCCCCAAAAGAGAGAGTTCACAAAGGGTTTAACGCAAGCTTTTAATACGCAAACACATAATTCAAATACACGCTATACAATCTGCGGTATTGGAGTTGAGTGCCTAGCAAAGAATAGTAATTGGTGTTGATCGTGGGGATCTTCACGCCTAATTCCACGCCATGCTGAGCGGCATGATCGCTCGCTTTCTTTTTGTTTTTAGCGAGGTTCATCCTCAAGCCTAAATTGAATAAGAATTGGAAATTCGCCACATTCATTTTAGCGCTATAGAAATTATTGAAGGTCGCTAAATTCACATACTGGGAATTCAGCCATGAAGTGCCGGCTAACGCAATCCCGCCAAACACCCCAAAAGAAATCTTGCTGTTTTTGGTGGTTTTATCATTGATGAAGTTATAAAGGGCATCTGTCCCTACCCCATAAGTGAACACATCAGAGGCTGAATTGAAAAAACTGGATTTGATATAAGCATGGTTATAGTCAAAAAAGCCGTAATACCTTAATCCCCATCTTCTTTTTTCACCAAAAAATTGCTTATAGCCCACTTGCACGCCGATCCCATTCATCGCGCCGTTGTTGGTTTGAGAGCTGATTAATCCAACGCGCCTGAAAGGGTTATGCCCTAATTCTTGCGTGGCGCTTAGTAATTGCGAATAAGCGTTTTGGTTGACTTGATAAACGGTTTTTAAGCCCGCAGGGTTATTAGGGTTAGTGGATTGGCTTATCAAATTTTTAAGGAAGGGGGAATTGGGCGTGTTTGAAGCGGTCGTGGTGATGCTGTTATAAGTGCTGTTTAAAGTGCTAAGGCTGCCTCTAAAATCAAGTATGGTGCGCGCCAACAACTCAGATTGCTTGATTTGCTCGGCTTGAGTGCCAAAATGCGCAAGGCTGTTATCTAAAGCCGTTATCGTCTCTTCCACATACGCGCAACCAGCCCCCCAAGTGTTGGAAGTAACCCCTTCATTAGGTGTTGTCCCACCCCCATTGCGGCAAGCTGCCAAGTAGCTTGTAACGAAATGTGTAGGGATAGTGCTGAGATTGGTTTTGATTTGATCGGCTAGTTCAAGCATCTTGGCTTGGGCTTGCGCATGATTGAGCATGTTTTGAGCGAAAGCCCTATCAGAAGAAGTGTAAGGGTTGAAATCTTGCGGCGCGCTTTGATTGCTTTGCTGGTTAAGGCTTTGAGCTTGTGCGACGATTTCTTGGGCGTTTTTGATCATGCTAGTAACCGCGCTAAATTCAGTGGCAAAAACCTGACACACATTCCCTGTCGTATTTAAATCCCACGGCGCCCCTCCGTTTGAGTTAGCAGCGGTATTTACCCATGGGCAGTTTGTAGTGAGAACGCCTATCATTTTACTGGCTTCTTGTAAAAGGGTTTGAGCGTTATTGGTAATAGTAGTAGTAGTAGTAGTAGTAGTTTTCTCTTGTTGTCGCCCATTAGTTTGTGTTGTTATATTTATAGTTACTTGTTTTCCTGCACCATCCAAAACAGGAAATCCGCTATCTTGTTTTAAAGCCTGTTGGATAGCTTGATAAGCGTCGTTAAGCTTTTTCATGTTCTCAATACTTAAAGGGCCGCTAACCCCGTTATTATAACCGGTTAAATTGCAATTAATGGAACTTGAATTGTGTCCTGGTTGGCCCTCAAAAGTTACGCTTTGTTGGCCACTGTTACCAGGACCGCATTGGACATTATAAGCTATCACATTCCACAAGCCTACCGCCGCATTGAGCGCTAAAGAGACGGCTTGATACGCTGGGGAATTGTCTTTTTCACCGGTCAACCCTTGCGTGTTTGCTTTTAAATTATCGATCGCAGCGTTGATTTCTGAAGGGCTGCTCGCGTTTGTTACCGCCTGATTGAGGTTGTTAAAATTGTTTAAAAGGTTGCTCAAATTCTCATAAGTGTCTGAGAGTTTTTTCAATTCGCCGGTGTTTTTCACCATTTGAGCGGCTTCACCGATCTGATAGCCCGCGCTTATAAAAAAGCCGTTGTCTTCAGCGTTTAAAAGCGAAGCAGCGAGAGAGAGAGAGAGAGAGAGTAAAAGGGTTTTTCTCATAAATTTTCTCCTTGAAATCCTTGAAATTAAATTGAGTGATTGAAATTTCATACATTAAAAATGTATTTAAAGGATTGTAGCATAAAATCGTTTTTTTTTTTTTTGTCATTTGGAGAAAATTTAGAATTTTTGCGCTAATGGGGCGTTTTGTTGTTTCAAAAAAAAAAAAAAAAAAAAAAGGTTTTTTGGTATTTTTGAACCATTTTAAATGATTAAAAAGGGGTTAAAATTTGTTTTAATCAAAGATAGCGATAAAATGGGGGTTTGGTTACTTGGCAGGATCGCTTTAGATTTGGTTATAAAACTCTTAAGGGGGTATTTTAAATGGGATCGCTTTAGTTTTGGCTGTAAAACTCTTAAGGGGGTATTTTAAAATAACATTCCCACTAATAACGCTTAAGAAACCACCGCTAAAATCAAGCTTTTTCATTTTGTCTTAAAAGGGCATGCCCCCCCATTAGCCCTAAAAAGTTTAATGCTGTTTAAAAGGGCTATCCACGACTTTTTTCCTATCCACAATGTAGGGGATTAAAGCCATGTGGCGGGCTCTTTTGATCGCCACTTCCACCCTCTCTTGCCACTTTTTGCTATTGCCTGTCAACCTTCTTGGCATGATTTTATAGCGCTCTGATAGCGTGTGCTTGAGCATGTCTAAATCTTTATAGTCAATAAAGCTGATTTTAGCTTCAGTGTATTTGCAATAGCGTTTCGAATAGCGTTTTCTTTCCATAATGTCTCCTTAATTTTAACCCTTAAAAGGGGATTTCTTCTTCATCAATATTGATTTCAGGCACGCTGTTTTGATACTTGGACGGCTGTGCTTGTAAATTCTCTTTAGCGTGAGCGTTTTTTGCATAACTTTGGGCTTGGTTAAAAGGATCTTGGCTAGGAGCGTTATAATTAGCAGGATAAGCGTTGTTGAAATTCTCATGCATTACGCTATCTTGCATGGCGTTTGCTTGAGGATTGTCTGACTTTTTATCCATAAATTGCAACGAGTCCGCTGTGATAGTGTGGCGGGAATTTTTTTTGCCCGTTTGATCCATCCAACTCTCATAAGTCAAACGCCCTTCTATCAAAACGCTTGAACCCTTGCTCAAATACTGGTTAGCGATTTCAGCCGTTCGCCCAAACAAACGCGCATCTATAAAGCACACTTCTTCGCCTAGCGTGCCGTCTTGCTTTTTGAAACGCCTGCTTGTGGCTAAACCTATTGTAGCCGTAGCCGAACCGCTAGGCAAATATTTCAACTCCACATTCCTAGTCAAACGCCCTACCATAATCACTTTATTAAACATGATAAGCCCTTATTCGCTATGAGATCCTACGCTTTCTGCTTCCTCTACATGGTTAGAATGCGTGTGTTCGGTTTTTTCGTGTTTTTCTTTAGCGTGTGATGGCTTTTTATTAGCCCTATCCACTAACGCATGCCACGCTTCCACCTCTTTTTTGCTTTCGTATTTGATCACAATGAAACGCAACACATCTTCATTGATGCGATACAATCGTTCAAGCTCTAAAATCATGGACGGCTCTGCTTTGAAATACGCCACATAATAATAGCCTCTTTTGTGCTTTTTGATTTCATAAGCCAAATTACGCATGCCCATATCCAGGCTCGTTTCAATCACGCCGTGATGCTTAGTGATCACTTCTCTGTAAAATTCAATTTTGGATTTAATCTCTTCTTCTACTAAAGTAGGTTTGAGAATAAACATCGTTTCATAATGCCTCATCCATTCTCCTTGTGGTTGTATAGCCCTTTTTTTACTAAAAAAGAGCAAGGTCTAAAAAACTTTTGATTATACCTTGCTTTCGCTTGTTTTTGGATTAAATTGAGTTTTATTGGAATATTAAAGCTCAAAACTGGATCATTTTTCAAGGGTTGATGATTTTTTGAATGGGGGTCAAATACAAAAAACCCAATTCCTTTTGCCCTTGCATGCTTTGAATGTGCCATAACCTAAAAATTTCAAAAACCCTCTTATAGCCGGCTTCTTTCAAACGCAGGGCGTTTTTAGCGTAATTTTCTACAATCTCTTTAGGAGGAGCGTAGCCTAAAACCTCTTTAGCATCCATTAAACCGGTCGTTTTAATGTGAGCGAAAAATAAAAAAAGCTGGTAAAAATAGCGCTCTAACCCCCTTAAAATATCCGCATCTTTTTTGCCCTCTTTTAACAAATAATCATAAATATCAAGCACGCTTTTTTTCAAAAAAAGCCCTAAAATGAGTTTTTGTAAATCCATATCCCCCGCATTGGAGCTTAATTCTTGAATGTCTTCTAAAGTGATGGGCGCGTTTAATATCGCTAGCTTGTCTAAATCGTTAAACGAAACGCTTAAATCTTCGTTATTGGTTTCAAAAAGAGCGTTTAAAAGATGGCTGCTGATGTCTAAATGCAAAAAATTCGCCCTTTCTTGTAAGAATTTCAAACTCTCCCACGCTTTAGGGATAAAAAAGCGTGCATGGATTGCTTCATCTTTCAAGGGGCTTTTTTGGAAAAATTTAACGATAGTATCGCTGCTGTATTTGTATTTGGTGGTGTCGCTTTTAGAATTATAAAGCCCTATGATAAGCCTGTTATGGCTAGGCCGCTCTAGGGCTTTTAAAAAAAGATTGATATCGTTTTCTTTAAATTTCTTATGCAGCACAAAATCCAGTTTTAAAATGACTAAACTGCTCCCTCCAAATAAAGAATCCTGCTCTAAAAGGGTCGCAATCTGGCTTTTTTCATAATCGCTCGCATAAAAAAGCGAGGTTTCTGTGTCAGGGTTATCGCATTTAAAAAGCGTGCTAATCGTTTGAATATAATAATGGATAAAAAAATCAAACTCCCCATACAAAAACACCGCTTTAGGGAGGCGTTGTTTTAAATAATGGTCTAAATCTTTACGATACATGCTCTTTAATCCTTTCTGTGATTTCGCCTCTAACTTGCCCTAAAATCAAATCCGCATGCGTGATTTTAACGCGCACCTTTTCTAACGGATTAAAAACCTTGTTCGTTTTGATCAAAACTTTAAGCCCTACCCACTCTTTTAGCTCCACCACCACCCAATCTTTAACCTCTAAAACCACGCCCAAAAACTCTTTTTCTAAAAACTCTAAAGCCAAGCGGGCGAATTTGCGCTTGATGAAATCCCTTTCAATCAAAGCGGCCTTTTTTTGTAAAGCGTTCAATTCAGAGCATAATTCAGGCGTTTCTTCTAACAAATACGAGCAGCCTTTAGCTTGATGGAATAATAATTCTTTTAAAAGCCTGTGTAAGGCTAGATCGCTGTATCGTCTAATGGGCGAAGTGAAATGCGTATAGCTAGCAAACCCCAAACCAAAATGGCTTTCTTGCATGGGGCTATAAAGGGCTAAATTTTGAGACTTGATGATTAAGCGTGAAACTTCTCTTTCTATACTCTTTTCTTTGGCTATCTTTAAGGCATGCTCTAAAAAAGGAAAAAAACCCATGTTTTTAGGGCGCACAATCTCATAATCAAAAAGCTTGTCGTAGAGGCGTTTTTGCTGCTCCAAACTTGGCTCTTTATGGGTGCGGTATATCCCTTTATTGTGAAAATGCTCATCTAATAACCTAGCACTAGACTGGTTGGCTAAGAGCATGGCTTCTTCTATAAGGGTGTGCGCATCGCTTTCTTTTTCTGTTTCAATTTTTTCTATACGCCCTTCTTTATTCAAATACAGCTTGTTTTCAAAGGAATTGAAATTAAACCCCTTTTTTAAACGCTCCTTTTTTAACTTTAAAGCCACCTCTAAAAACTCTAAAAGGCTTTGTTGCAAATCTTTATCTAAAGAGCTTTGATTAGCGTTTAAAAAATGATTGATTTCTTCATAAGTGCAATTAGCCCTAACTTCAATGACGCCTTGAAACAATCGGGCGTTTTTCAAATTATCTAAAGGGATTTCATACACTAAAGCCAGGCGTTTTTCAAACGCTTTTAGCGAGCATGCCCCTTGAGACAAACTCAAAGGCAGCATGGGATAGACGCTGTTAGGGAAATACACGCTAAAGCCCCTAATTCTAGCTTCTTTATCCAAACTGGAATATTTCGGCACAAATTCGCTCACATCAGCAACCGCCACAAACAAAACCCTTTTTTCTTGATCATAAAAAATCGCATCGTCAAAATCTTTAGCGTCTTTGGGGTCAATGGTGATAAAAGGGATGCGAGAATAATTGATCCTGTCTTTAAAATCGCTCGCTTTGAGTTGCGCGTAATATTGGGCTAAATTTAGGCAATCTTTTGAAAAATCCTTAATCCTGTCAAAAAGGCTTAAAGAAAGGTTTTCATCTATTAAAGGATCTTCTAAAGCCCCTAAAATTTCGCTGATTTCACGCTTTTTAAGATCGATCTTTACCACGCAATGCCTAGGCAATGCTAATAAGGATCTTTGGCTGTGCTTTAAAAGAATAGGCTTTTTAAAAGCCTCTTTAAAAGGGATAGCCACAATCTGGTTTTTTTCTTTAGCCAAGTAAGCTATCATCGTGTCTTGCGCATCAAAAAGTGCGGCTTTAAAAAAGGCTATGGGGCGTTTTTTAGAACATTCTATTTGGCATAAAATCAAAGCGTCTGTTTTAAAAGATGGGGGTAAGTTTTTGATTAAAGGGTCTTTAGGGTAATTTTTCGCTAAAGAAATGAAAAACGCCTTATTTTCTGCCCGCTCAATCCTGCCTATATCAAAGCCTTCTTTTAAAAAATAGCGATCCTTGTTTGATTGAAGCGCTTCTTTTAAAACGCCCTTTTCTACTAGGGGAGCGAATCGTTTAGGGATCTTTTTAACCCCAAAAAACAGGCTTCTTAAAAACCCTTGCATCAAAAAACACTTCGCATGACTTCAAACGCTTTTGAATAAGGGATTTGAGAAGCGCTGAATTTTTCAAAACTTAAAGCAGCTTGATAGATAAGCATGTCTTTCCCATCTTGAAAAGGGGTTTCTAACTCTTTAGCCAGAGACAAAAAAGGCGTTAAAAACCCATACGCTAAATCATAAGCGAGCTGGCCCTCTTTAAAATACCCTTTCAAAACCTCTTTATTCAAAGGCAATTCGTTATTTAAACTCGCTGAAGTAGCGTTAATGATCAAATCAAAAGCGCTTTTAGGAGGCTCCATAAAACAATCACAGCCCAGGCGTTGGAAAAAATCCAATCCCCTAGAAGAGCGGTTTAACACGCTCACCTTTAAGCCTTGTTTTTTCAATTCGCACGCTAGAGCTTTAGCGCTCCCCCCAGCGCCTAAAATCAAAGCGTTTTGATAGTTTTTTTGCTTTAAAGAAAGATAAAACCCTAAAGCGTCGGTATTGTAACCCACAAGCTCATCATTTTCCAAAACAAGCGTATTGACTGCTCCGCATTCAAGCGCGATACCTTTGATCTTATCGCAAATTTGAAACGCCCTTTCTTTAAAGGGTAAGGTTACATTAGCCCCACTCAATCCTAAATGCAAAAACTCGTTTTTGATACGGCTTTCTAAAGGGAGTAATATGGGGTGGTAATGCCCCAAAAACCCTAATTCTTTTTGAAAAGTCAAAAAACAAGCGTTATGGATTAAGGGCGATTTGGAATGTTTAATGGGATTTCCAAAAACCCCAAAAGATTTTAATTTCATTATTCTTTCATTCAGCCTTTTTTAAAAGTTTTAAAAACACATAGCCCTTTGTTTCGTGAGAAAATTCAATTTCAGCCCAATCGTTTTGGATTTCTAAAACCTTCACGCTTTTATTTTTTAAAAGCAATCCCAAGATTTTACCTTTTGTGCTAGGAAAAGCACGCACATTCACGCCACTGACTGCGACTTTATACTCTAAAGGTTTTTTTCCCATTAAGGGGGTTGTGGGGGTTTTTTGATTCTTTTGAACGGGCGGGACGCTGTTTTGTTTAGACTCATTTTCTTTTTCTTGCTCTTGTTTAATTTCTTGTTTTTGCACGGCTGTGTCTAAAGGTGGCGCTGTGTCTTTGGTGGGGCTTTCTTCTGTGGCAGTTGTGGTCGTGTTGGCTTCTTGTTTGGGCGAAAGCACGCTGTTTTGACGCTCTATCTCGGTTTTTTCTAAATTCTGATTTATTTGAACGCTGTCTTTTTCCCCATAAAAACCAAGCACAATATGCACTAAAGCATACAACAACATGAACGCTAAAACCACTAATGATGGCCGCATAAAAAGTTTTAAAGAAGATTTCATCTCAGTTTTCATTCCTACCCTCAACGCTTTTCAAAATCAATCCTAGGGTCAATCACCACGCAGAGCAAATCGCTTATCAAACTCGCCACCAAACCTAAAAGCGTGAAAATATAAAGCGAACCAAACACGACAGGATAATCCCTACTCACAATGCTTTCATACCCTAAAAGCCCTAACCCATCCAGGCTAAAAACAATTTCTATCAATAAGCTTGAGCTAAAAAACATGCCCAAAAAAGCTTGCGGAAAACCCGCCACCACTAATAAAATCGCATTGCGGAACACATGCGCATAAAAAATACGCCCCACTGAACAGCCCTTAGCCTTAGCGCTCACCACATAGAGTTTGCCCATTTCATCTAAAAAAGAATTTTTCACTAAAAGCGTAAGGCTTGCAAAACCCCCTAAAGAAATGCAAAGAACGGGCAAAGTGATATGCCATAAATAATCCTTGATTTTGCCTAACGCGCTCAAACTTTCAAAATTATCGCTCACTAGCCCTTTTAAAGGGAACCAGTGCCAATAATTCCCTCCAGCAAAAAACACGATGAGCACCACCGCAAACAAAAAGGCTGGGATAGCGTTAGCAACAATAATCACCACGCTGCTTAGCACATCTAAAGGCTCGTTATTGCGTTTGGCTTTGAAAATCCCTAAAGGGATAGAAATAAGATAAATCAAAAGCGTGCTAAAAAGCCCTAACGAAATGGATACCGGCAATTTTTCCTTAATCAAATCTATCACTTTAATCTGGCGATAAAAGCTCTCCCCAAAATCAAATTGCACGTATTTTTTGAGCATGAGAAGGTAGCGCTCCCCTATGGGCTTGTCAAAACCATAGAGTTTTTTCAAGCTCTCTATCAAATCGCTCTCCAACCCTTGAGACGCCCTATACGAACGCTCTTTAACAAGACCTTGGGTTTCTTTGGACTGCGTGTTATTGATTTTAGCCATCATCTGCTCAATAGGGCCTCCTGGAGCCGATTGGATCAGAAAAAAATTAATCGTCATGATGGCCAATAAAGTAGGGATAATCAAAAGCAAGCGTTTAAGAATATAAGCAATCATTGAATACCCCTTTCTTTTTTTACCCACCATAAATACGGCGAAAATCCATAGCTAGGGCTGATTTCAGGCATGCCAATGTAATTATACACTGCGATCCTGTAATTAGGCAAATAAAAATGCGGTATCACATAAAACCCCCACAACAGCACCCTATCCATCGCTTGAATGGCGGCTAGTTGCTCCTTGTAATCTTTAGCGTTAATGATTTTTTCAATCAAAGCATCTACCGCTTTACTGGAGATTCCTGCATAATTCCTTGAGCCTTTTTCTTTAGCGCTCAAAGAGCCAAAATAAAAGCGTTGCTCATTACCCGGGAAAGACGATTGGCCTATCACCCCTACAATCATGTCAAAATCATAGCTTTTGACCCGATTGACATACTGGCTTAAATCCACTCTTTGGATTTTCATTTCAATCCCTAACACCCTTAAGTTTTTAGCAAAGGCTAGAGCCAGTCTTTCAAAGGCCGGGCTGTTTAAAAGCAAAGTGAAACTAAACGGCTTGTTATTCTTATCCACCAAACGCATGTTTTTGTAAGAAAAGCCCGCGCTTTCTAAAAGCTTTTGGGCGTATTTTAAATTTTCCCTCAAATTATAGCCCAAAACATCAGGTCCATCGGTTCTAGGCACGACATAAGGCTCTTTAAAAACCCTTTCATCCAAACTCTTTTCATAAGGGGCTAACAGAACTTTTTCTTCAGGGCTTGGGAGTGGAGGGGACGCATAAACAGAGTTGCTGAAAAAACTGGTGGTGCGCTTGTATTGCGAAAAAAACAAATTTTTATTCGCCCATTCAAAATCAAACGCATAGAATAAGGCTTCACGAACCCTTTTATCCTTAAAAATTTCCCGGTGCGTGTTGAAGAAAAACCCTTGCATGCCGCTTGGCATTTTATGGGCTATGAGGTATTTAGTGATTTTTTTATTATCCATAGCTTTCCCCACATAGCCCCTAGCCCAAATTTTAGCCGTGCTTTCAATGCGCCAATCATACGCTCCGCTCAAAAAAGCCTGTAAAGCAATGGTTTCGTCTTTGTAATACTCAAATTTGATTTGATCAAAATTGAATTGCCCCTTTCTGCTAGGCAAATTCCTCGCCCAATAATTAGGGTTTCTTTGGTAGGTGATTTTCTTGCCCACATCAAAAGAAGCGATCACATAAGGGCCACTAGAAACAGGAATGATTAAAGGGTTTTTGGTGAAATAATCCTTTTGAAACGCTTTTTTGGAAAAGATTTGCAACTGCCCTAAAATGAGAGGCAACTCTTTATTTTCAGTGGTTTTGAAAATGAATTTAACATGGTGTTTGTCTAAAACAACCGCCTTTTTAACATCTTGGTAATACTGCCTATAAATAGGCGATCCTAATTTCATGATCGTATCAAAACTAAACTTCACATCGCTCGCTAAAATGGGAGCGTTATTGCTGAATCTCGCTCTTTTGTCTAAGGTAAAAATCACATAGCTGTTATCCTTAGCCACTTCTGCGTCTTTAGCGATCAAGGGGTATTCGGCAAAAGGTTCGTCCAAACTTTGCACCATTAAAGTGTCATAAATGAGATCCAAGCCTTCGGCTTTAGTGCCTTTAAGCGCAAAAGGGTTAAGGCTATCAAAAGTCCCTATAGCGTCATTCCTTAAAACACCGCCTTTTCTAGCGTTAGGGTTAGCGTATTCAAAATGCGTGAAATTGTCTTTATATTTAGGCTCTTCGCCCAAGTATAAATAAGGCGTAGCCTTAAGGAAACAAAACACCCCTAACCATAAACCCAAAATTTTCATCTAAACCAACCCCATCAATTCTTTAGCCTTTTGGTAAGTCGCTTGCGCTAAAGGCCTGGCTTTTTTCACACCGCCATTTAAAACGGCTTTCACTTCATCATCGCTGATTTCTTTGTATCTTTCTTGGATGGGTTTTAAAGCCTGGATCACCACTTCAGCCAATTCCTTTTTAAAATCCCCATAACCTTTATTTTTGAAACGCTCTTCTATGTTTTCTGGGCTTTCATCGCTTAAAAGCATGTAGATGTTTAAAAGGTTAAAAACGCCCTCTCTTTTTTCATCAAAGGCAATAACGCCCATAGAATCAGTGGCCGCTTTTTTGATTTTCCTTACAATAATATCCGGCTCATCTAAAAGAAAAATCGCATGGTTAGCCCCTTTATGCGATTTACTCATCTTCACTTTTGGATCGTCTAGCCCCATAACCCTTGCCCCCACTTTAGCGATCAAAGGCTCTGGTACTTTAAAGCAATCTCCAAAATCCCTGTTAAATTTTTCTGCAATGTTTCGTGTGAGTTCTAAATGTTGCTTTTGATCTTCGCCCACTGGCACTAAATCGCTTTGGTATAATAAAATATCTGACGCCATCAAAATAGGGTAATTGAAAAGCCCCACATTCACGCTTTTAGGGTTTTTTAAAGACTTGTCTTTGAATTGCGTCATTCGTTGCATTTCCCCCATAGACACTTGACAATTTAATAGCCACGCTAAAGCCGGGTGCTCATCCACTTCACTTTGAATGAATAACCCCGATTGCTTAGGATTAATCCCGCAAGCTAAAAGCAATTTGACTAACTCATAGGTTTGGGATTTTAAAAATTTAGGCTCTATGGGTAGGGTGATCGCATGCGAATTGACGACGCAAAAAAGGTTTTCATATTCATCTTGCATCTCTACCCAATGCTTGATCGCTCCTAAATAGTTGCCCAAATGGATTTGCCCGGTAGGTTGGATGCCTGAAAAGACTCGTTTTTTGTGCATGTTGTTTCTCGCTCATTAATTTAGCGTTTATTGTAACCACCTAATTTTAATATTTTAATTTATCTTGGTTTTTAAGAACGCTTGATCCCCGAAAAGAGTAACACTTCATAGCTCAATTTTTCAAACGCCATGTTTTGGAAAAAATGTTTTTTTTGCTTGAAACTCAGCGTTGAACCCCCTAAAAGACCGCATTTTTTAAGGTAATTCAAGCAATCTTGTTTGCGGTTAAAATAAAGAGAAAAGCGCTTGTTTTCTAATTCTATTTGAAAATGTTTAAAAGCGTTTTTAATCAAAGATTTGAGCGTTTTAAGATCCCTTAAAGGCGAAGGCGTGCCTAAAAACTCATGCACTTCATGCAAACTAAAATCCGTATGGATAGCTAAAGCGGCCTCCTTACTAAAAAGAGCGATTTTTTCTAAAACGCTTTTTAAATCCCTTGCCCATTGCAAAGAAGAAGAAGACACAACCAGATCATAATCGCAAAAAACATGTTTTTCAAAATCCGCATGCTCTAAAGAGATTTTTTGAATGTTAATAGAATGCGTGGGGTGTAATTTGAGCATGTTCATAGAATTATCCAAAGCGATAAAGTTTTCAATCAAAATATTTTGCCGCTCTAAAGCATTAAAAACAGCCCCACTCCCTGATCCTAGATCCAAAACTTTAGCGTAATGTTTTTGTTTTAAAAATTGAACAAGATAGATAGCGATTTGTTGCTGGATATGAGCGAAGAGAGGATAAGTTTTGGCATGCTTATTGAATGCATGTTGATTGAATGAATGAAAAGAGTCCAACACCACCGCCTTTAACGCACCACGCTTGAAATTGAAACTAAATTTTAGTGTATTCTTAGCAAATTTTAGATAAGATCAAGCGTAATTTTTTCTAAATTTTAGGCATTTAAGGAATCAGTGTTTATGACAAGCGCTCTGTTAGGCTTACAAATTGTTTTAGCGGTATTGATTGTGGTGGTGGTTTTGTTGCAAAAAAGTTCTAGCATCGGCTTAGGGGCTTATAGCGGGAGTAATGAGTCTTTATTTGGCGCTAGAGGGCCTGCGAGCTTTATGGCGAAATTGACCATGTTTTTAGGGCTGTTATTTGTTGCCAACACCATCGCTTTGGGCTATTTTTACAACAAAGAATACGGCAAAAGCATTTTAGATGAAACTAAAACCAATAAAGAACTTTCGCCCCTAGTCCCTACCACCGGCACGCTTAACCCTACGCTCAATCCCACATTAAACCCAACGCTCAACCCTTTAGAGCAAGCCCCCATTAATCCTTTAATGCCAAAACAAACGCCTAACGAACTCCCTAAAGAGCCAGTCAAAGCGCTTTCTGTTGAAAGCCCCAAACAGAATGAAAAAAATGAAAAAAATGACGCCAAAGAGAATGGTATAAAGGGTGTTGAAAAAACCAAAGAGAACGCCAAAACGCCCCCAACCACCCACCAAAAGCCTAAAACGCATGCGACAACCAACGCCCATACAAACCAAAAAAAGGATGAAAAATAATGCTACAAGCCATTTATAACGAAACCAAAGATTTGATGCAAAAAAGCGTTCAAGCTTTAAACAGAGATTTTTCCACTCTAAGGAGTGCGAAAGTTTCAGTCAATATTTTAGATCACATCAAAGTGGATTATTACGGCACGCCCACCGCTTTAAACCAAGTCGGCTCTGTGATGAGCTTGGATGCGACCACCCTTCAAATCAGCCCATGGGAAAAAAACCTGCTCAAAGAAATTGAAAGATCCATTCAAGAAGCCAATATTGGCGTCAATCCTAATAACGACGGCGAAACGATCAAGCTTTTTTTCCCGCCCATGACAACCGAGCAAAGAAAACTCATCGCAAAAGACGCCAAAGCGATGGGCGAAAAGGCTAAAGTGGCTGTAAGGAATATCCGCCAAGACGCCAACAATCAAGTGAAAAAATTAGAAAAAGACAAAGAAATCAGCGAAGATGAAAGCAAAAAAGCCCAAGAGCAGATCCAAAAAATCACTGATGAAGCCATTAAAAAAATTGATGAAAGCGTGAAAAACAAAGAAGATGCGATTTTAAAGGTCTAAACCATGGATATTAAGGCATGTTATCAAAACGCTCAAGCGCTATTAGAGGGGCATTTCTTGCTCAGCAGCGGGTTTCATTCCAATTATTATTTGCAATCCGCTAAAGTCTTAGAAGATCCCAAACTAGCCGAACAATTAGCGCTAGAATTAGCCAAACAAATCCAAGAAGCTCATTTGAATATTGAATGCGTATGCTCGCCTGCGATTGGGGGGATCTTGGCTGGGTATGAGCTTGCAAGGGCTTTGGGCGTGCGTTTTATCTTCACTGAAAGGGTGAATGGCGTTATGGCGTTAAGGCGTGGTTTTGAAGTCAAAAAAAACGAAACAATTTTAGTGTGCGAAGACATCATCACTACGGGAAAATCCGCCATGGAATGCGCTAAAGTTTTAGAAGAAAAGGGCGCTCAAATCGTGGCTTTTGGCGCTCTAGCCAATCGGGGCATTTGCAAACGCGTTCATTCTCACTTGAAAGCCCAAGAGGGTGCGTGTTTGCCTAGCCATTTGCCCCTTTTTGCTTTAGAAGATTTTGTTTTTGACATGCACAAGCCTAACTCTTGCCCTTTATGCGGTACTAGCGTTGCTATAAAGCCGGGAAGTCGTGGCAACTAAAAAAACCAAAAAAAATAAAACTCCAGAAAAAAAACGCGCTTTAGAAAGCCCTTTAAAAGGGTTGAATCTCTCTTTACGCTTAAAGGCTTTCATCACCGATATTTTTATGATTTATACCCCCATGCTTTATATAATGACTTATGCGATTTTAGGGAGTGCGAAGGATTTTAGGGAAAACCAGAGCGCGATTTTTTTATGCCTGCTTTTTTACGCCCTAACGCACAGCTTTTTTATCGCTTTTAAATCCCAAAGCCCTGGCATGCGTTACGCTCAGTTTAAATTGGTCAAAAATAATGGCGAAAAAGTGGGCTTTTTTTTGGCGTTGTGGCGCTTTGTTTTGTGGGTGTTGAGCATGGGGTTACTTGTAGGGTTTGTTACGCCTTTTATTTTTAAGTTTTTTTTGCATGACAAACTCAGCGGCACTCATATTGAAATCATCAAGGAGGAAACATGAAAAATTTAGTGATCTTAAGCGGGGCTGGCATTTCAGCAGAAAGCGGGATTAAAACCTTTAGGGACGCTGATGGCTTGTGGGAAGGGCATGACATCATGGAAGTTGCTTCGCCTTATGGTTGGAAAAAGAACCCGCAAAAGGTGTTGGATTTTTACAACCAAAGGCGCCGACAGCTTTTTGAAGTTTATCCTAACAAAGCCCATAAAGCTTTAGCAAAATTGGAAAAACACTATCAAGTTAATATCATCACCCAAAATGTAGATGATTTGCATGAAAGGGCGGGATCTTCTCGCATTTTGCACTTGCATGGGGAATTATTAAGCGTTCGCAGCGAAAAAGATCCTAATTTGGTTTATAGGTGGGAAAAGGACTTGAATTTAGGCGACTTGGCTAAAGATAAAGCGCAATTACGCCCCAATATTGTGTGGTTTGGCGAAGAGGTGCCTTTGCTTAAGGAAGCGATTTCTTTAGTCAAACAAGCACACCTTTTAATCATCATTGGCACTTCTTTGCAAGTCTATCCGGCCGCTAGCCTCTACACGCATGCGCATAAAGACGCCCTCATTTATTACATTGACCCTAAGGCTAAAAACGCCCATTTGCCCCAGAATATCCAATGCATTAATGAAAGCGCGGTGCATGCCATGCAAGATTTAATGCCTAAACTCATAGAAATGGCCTCTTAAGAGATGTTGAAATAATTTTTATTTTTTCAGCTAACGATTAGCAAAAACATGGTTTAATTGGCTTCATCGTTATTTGCGAATAATTAAAGGAGTTTGAGAACCTGATGCAACAAGCCACAGAAGCATTGAATCACCCCTATTTTGGCGTTTTTGTTTTGTTGGTATTCACCTTTTGGGTGTTTAACTTAACCTTAAGGATTCAAAGGTTTTTAAGCCGTAAAATGGCTCAAAAAAAGGGCGAAAAGCTCAAGCTCGCTCCCTATGAATGCGGGCCTGTGGCTCTCAAACAGCCTAATAGGGTGTCGCACCATTTCTATATCATGGCCATGCTTTTTATTTTATTTGATGTAGAAATCGTTTTCATGTTCCCTTGGGCGATTGATTTTAAAAAATTAGGCTTGTTTGGGCTCATTGAAATGCTAGGCTTTGTCTTCTTTTTAACCATTGGTTTTATTTACGCTCTAAAGCGAAACGCTTTGAGTTGGCAGAAATTAGAGGTGAAATAATGCAACAAGCACCAGTTGTTCTAAGCACTTTGGATAAATTATTGAATTGGGGGCGTTCTAATTCGCTTTGGCCCTTAACTTATGGCTTGGCGTGTTGTGCGATTGAGATGATGGCAACAGGGGGTTCAAGGTTTGATTTTGACAGATTTGGCACGATTTTTAGAGCGAGTCCTAGGCAATCTGATGTGATGATCATCGCTGGCACGCTCACTAAAAAGCATGCCGAATTCATGCGTAGGCTCTATGATCAAATGCCTGAACCTAAATGGGTGATTTCTATGGGGAGTTGCGCTAACACGGGCGGGATGTTCAACACTTATGCGACCGTTCAAGGAGCGGACAGGATCGTTCCTGTGGATATTTACTTGCCCGGTTGTGCGCCGCGCCCAGAAACTTTACAATACGCTCTTATGGTTTTGCAAGATAAAATCAGACGCTCTAAAGCGATCAAACAAGACGCTCCTAAAAGGTTAGTGTGATGGTAAGAAAACAATCCCCCTATGAAGATGTGCAAAAACAATCGCGTCAGCATGACCCCTATAAAATCATAGAACCCACCCCTAAAAAATATTTAGAGGGCAGTGCTTATGAGGTCATTTACAACCACCTTTCTTACAAGCATGAAATTTTAGACAAATACATAGAGACTAACACGGCTGTGTTTTGGATCAAAAAAGACGATATTTTTTCTGTTGCTACGACTTTAAGGCATTTGGGTTATGAGTGTTTGAGCGAAATGAGCGCGATAGATTTGTGCGCTAAAAAAGGGTATTTTGAATTGTTTTATCAATTTGTGGGTTTTAGCGATAGCTGCAAGAACCGCCGTAGGGTGCGCGTGAAGTGCGTTTTGTTGCCTAATGAGAGCGTGGATTCTTTGAGTTTTTTATACCGATCGGCTAATTGGAGCGAAAGGGAAGCGTATGACATGCTGGGCATTGTGTTTGACAAACACCCCTATTTGAAACGCCTTATCATGCCGCATGATTGGGTAGGCCACCCCTTGTTGCGTTCTTACCCGCTCAAAGGCGATGAATTCGCTCAATGGTATGAAGTGGATAAAATTTTTGGCAAAGAATACCGAGAAGTGGTGGGTAAAGAGCAGAGAGACAGCGCGAGAGTGGATGAAAAAGACACTTTCAATTTTGCAAAAATTGGCTATGAGCAGGGCAAGGGCGAAGAATTAAAAGAAGTAGAAGAAAAGCATGCGTTTAAGAAAATCCCTTTTGTCAAAGATTTGCACAAAATCGCCCCCACTATCTTAAAAAAGAGGCTATAAAATGGCTCAAAATTTCACGAAACTCAACCCCCAATTTGAAAACATCATTTTTGAACATGATGATAATCAAATGATTTTAAACTTTGGCCCTCAACACCCTAGTAGTCATGGGCAATTGCGCTTGATTTTGGAATTAGAGGGCGAAAGAATCATTAAGGCTACCCCTGAAATTGGCTACTTGCATAGGGGCTGTGAAAAATTAGGCGAAAACATGACCTATAACGAATACATGCCCACTACCGACAGATTGGATTACACTTCTTCTACCAGCAATAATTACGCTTACGCTTATGCGGTAGAAACCTTACTCAATTTAGAAATCCCGCGCCGAGCGCAAGTGATCCGCACGATTTTATTAGAGCTTAACCGCATGATTTCACACATCTTTTTTATCAGCGTGCATGCTTTAGATGTGGGGGCGATGAGCGTGTTTTTGTATGCGTTTAAGACGAGGGAATACGGGTTGGATTTAATGGAGGATTATTGCGGGGCCAGGCTCACGCATAACGCTATAAGGATTGGGGGCGTGCCTTTAGATTTACCTCCTAATTGGCTAGAGGGCTTAAAAAAATTTTTAGGCGAAATGAGGGAATGCAAAAAGCTCATTCAAGGCTTATTGGATAAGAATCGCATTTGGCGGATGCGCTTGGAAAATGTGGGCGTTGTAACGCAAAAAATGGCGCAAAGTTGGGGCATGAGCGGTATCATGCTAAGAGGAACTGGGATCGCTTATGACATTAGGAAAGAAGAACCTTATGAGCTTTATAAAGAGCTTGATTTTGATGTGCCGGTGGGTAATTATGGCGATAGCTATGATCGGTATTGTTTGTATATGTTAGAAATTGACGAAAGCATTCGCATCATTGAACAACTCATTCCCATGTATGCTAAAACCGATACGCCCATCATGGCTCAAAACCCGCATTATATTTCCGCCCCTAAAGAAGATATAATGACGCAAAACTACGCCTTGATGCAGCATTTTGTTTTAGTGGCTCAAGGCATGCGCCCGCCCGTTGGGGAAGTGTATGCCCCCACAGAAAGCCCTAAAGGGGAATTAGGGTTTTTTATCCATTCAGAAGGCGAGCCTTACCCTCACAGATTAAAAATCAGAGCCCCTAGCTTTTATCATATTGGGGCTTTAAGCGATATTTTAGTGGGGCAATATTTAGCGGATGCGGTAACCGTGATTGGCTCAACCAATGCGGTGTTTGGCGAGGTGGATAGATGAAACGCTTTGATTTGCGCCCTTTGAAAGCAGATATTTTTGAACGCTTAGAAGAATTGATTGAAAAAGAAATGCAACCTAATGAAGTCGCTATTTTCATGTTTGAAGTGGGGGATTTTTCTAATATCCCTAAGAGTGCTGAATTTATCCAATCTAAAGGGCATGAGCTCCTCAATTCTTTGCGTTTCAATCAAGCGGATTGGACGATTGTCGTGAGGAAAAAGGCTTGATTTTGAGCGGCTTTAACCCCTTAAATTCTCCCTTAAGCGCAAGCTCTTCTCTTAGCTTGAAAGAAGCCTATTGTTTAGAAAAATTATCTCTTCAAAAAGGGTTTGAAATCCATTACAAGATGGCAAAAGATAGCTTAAACCTTTTAGAAAAAAGCGATTTGTGCGTTTTGTTTGGAGGGTTTTCAAACGCTTGTTTGAATGAAAACGAACGATTGATCCTAGGAAGCATTAACCAATCAAAACGCCCCTACGCCTTGTTAAGACCCTTACAAGATACAAGAGACTTGCAAGAAAATTGCCTTTTTGCGTCGTATGAAATCCACACGGAAGCGGCGATTTTAGCCTTGATTTTAAGGGGCATTTTAGAACAAACTTCCCGATTAAAAGGGCATGTTTTAGAAAAAATAGATGTGGGGTATTTAAGCTCTGAAGCGAACATGAGCGAAGAAGAATTACAAGAACTTATCGTGCTTATTGTTAAAGCAAAAAAAAGAGTGCTTGTTTTAAACAGAGAAATCACAAAACATGCTCATAGCGCTTTTTTATACACCCTTTTAAGCGGGTTGCAAAACTACCTAGAAATTTTGCATATCCCTTGCAATGATTCAGGCGCAACGGCCACTTTTTATGATTCTAAAGATCAAGAATGGTTGCTAGAAACAGTCTTTAAAGAAGGCATTTTGCCTTTTGAATCAGAGCTTCAATCAAAAGATTTAGAACTTTTAGAGCGAATGGGTGAGGCTAACGGCTCGTTTGTCTATGTTTCTTACAAGAGCCTTAAAACCCCCAAATTGTCTTTTTCCAAGCAATTTAAGATCGCTAACAAGATTAAGCATTCTAAAGCAAAGTTTCAAATCTTAGATAAAACGCTAGAATGCGAGTTAGAAGAAAGCCCCCATTTGAAGGGCTTGATTGCGATTTTAGAAGGGGCGTTTTTTGATGCTTACCCTTATATCCCTATTTTATCCCACTCTCAAGGAATTTCATGATCACAATGAATATCAATGGCAAAATGATTGAATGCCAAGAGGGACAAAGCGTTTTAGAGGCCGCTAGGAGTGCTGGGATCTACATCCCTACTATTTGCTATTTGAGCGGTTGCTCGCCCACGGTCGCATGCAAAATGTGCATGGTTGAAATGGATGGCAAACGCATTTATAGCTGCAACACGAAAGCCAAAAACAACGCCGTCATTCTCACTAACACCCAAACGCTCATGGATGAAAGAAAAAGCATCATGCAAACCTATGATGTCAATCACCCCCTAGAGTGTGGCGTGTGCGATAAAAGCGGGGAGTGCGAATTGCAAGACATGACGCATTTAACCGGTGTAGAGCACCAACCTTATGCAGTGGCTGATGATTTTAAAGCGCTAGATTCATGGGCAAAAGCCTTGTATGATCCCAATTTGTGCATCATGTGCGAAAGGTGCGTAACCACTTGCAAGGATAATGTGGGCGAAAACAACCTCAAAGCCACTAAAGCCGACTTGCACGCTCCGGATAAATTTAAAGACAGCATGTCTAAAGACGCTTTTAGCGTGTGGAGTCGTAAGCAAAAAGGCATTATTTCTTTTGTGGGTAGCGTGCCTTGCTATGATTGCGGGGAATGCATTGCGGTATGCCCTGTGGGCGCTTTGAGCTATAAAGATTTCGCTTACACGGCTAACGCATGGGAACTCAAAAAGATCCATTCTACTTGTTCGCATTGCTCAGCCGGTTGTTTGATTTCTTATGATGTGCGCCATTTTGATACTCTAGGCGAAGAATCTAAAATTTTTAGAGTGCTTAATGATTTTTATCATAACCCTATTTGTGGGGCAGGCCGTTTCGCTTTTGATGTGAGCTCTAGCCCTAAAGGCAGCGCTAATCTTAAAGAAGCGCAAAACGCCCTCAAAGAATGCGAAGCGGTGCGAATAGGAGGAGACATTACGAATGAAGAGGCGTTTTTAATAGAGCGTTTGAGGAAAGAGCTTGATTTTAAAATCTACAATCAAGAAGCGTATCATTTCCAACAATTTTTAAAAGTATTGGGCGAAGTTAAACGCCCCAGCGTTGAAGAGATTAAAACTTCCAATTTGGTCGTTACGATAGGATCTTCTATCAAAACAGAAAACCCTTTGGTGCGCTATGCTATTAATAACGCTCTCAAACTCAATAAAGCTTCTTTGATCGCTATGCACCCTATTAAGGATAACGCTTTAGCGAATTTGTGTCGAAGCTCTTTTTGCATCACCCATGAAGTGGGGGCTGAAGAAATCCTTTTAGGCATGCTTTTAAAAATGCTTAACATTGAAAGTGCGGCTCTAAAAAGCTTAGAAGATTCCAAGCAAAGCATTGTGGATGAAGCGGCTCTTAAAGCCTTAGAAGAAGAGCGGAAAAAAGCTTTAGAACAAGCCGAGCAAGGGTGCAGTATTGGAGAAAATAAGGCAGAAAATCAAGAAGAGAATAAAACAGAAGCAACTACCCCAAAAGAAAATCAAGAAGAAAACAAGACAGAGGTTAAAGAAGAAAAAATTGAAGTCCCTACCAAAACCACTTATTTGTTGCTTGAAGAAGCGGGCATCAATTTAGAAACTTATGAAAAAATTCTCGCTCTTTTACAAAAATCAAATAACACTCTGCTGGTGGTTGGCGAAGAAATTTATAGCCATAAACAAGCCCATAACATCGCTAAAATGCTGCGTTTGTTAGCCCAAAAAAGCGCTGTTAAACTCATTCTTATCCCCCCAAGCGCGAACGCTTTAGGCATCGCTTCCATTTGCGAATTGAGCGAAGAAATTTTTGAACATGAAAAAATTGTAGGCATTCGCACTCAAGGGGATTTCACTATCAATAGCGACGATAGGGTTTTTGGGAAAGACGCTGTGAGTAAAGTGGATTTTATTTTACCTAGTCTCAACCAGCTAGAAGGCACGATCACCAATGTTGAAGGGCGTGTGTTGCCCTTAAAACCGGCTTTGAGATTTGAGGGCTATGACTTGAGCGATATCATGCAAGGCTTTGGCTTTGTGGAAGAAAATCTCACAGAATGCACCCACAAACTCCCTACAGAAGCGGGCTTTAAAGCCATAGAATTTGATCATCTAACCAACTATTTCACTAATGACAGGGTCAATCACAGAGGCTATTTATTAGGGACAAGCCATTTTGAAAAGAGTGCTAAAGAATACGAAACCACAGAATGCGAGCCTATCAAGCCTTTAAAAGAAAAAATCGTTTTCAACGCGTATTTAAAATACCCAGAAACGCAATTCAATAACGCTACCCATAAAAGCGAGAATTTGCAATTAAAAGCCGGTGTCTATGTGTCTAAAGCTTTCTTAAAAAAATTGGATAAAGAAGTGGGGCAAAACATCACTTTATCTAAAGAAGAAGAGGAATTAACAGGCGTTTTGTATCTTGATGAGAGCTTGGATCAGGAGGTGTTTGTCATTTCGCCTTCTCTTTTAAAAAGCCATTCCAACTTTTTTAGAGAGGGCGTGTTTGATAGCGTGGATTTAAAGGAGCAAGCATGAGCGCTTATATCATTGAAACCTTGATTAAAATTTTGATTTTAGTCGCTGTTTTTTCGGCTTTAGGAGGCTTTGCCACTTATATTGAAAGGAAAGTGTTAGCCTATTTCCAACGCCGTTTAGGGCCTTGTTATGTGGGGCCTTTTGGGCTTTTGCAAGTCGCAGCAGACGGCATTAAGCTTTTCACTAAAGAAGACATTATCCCCCAAGGTGCGAATAAATTCATTTTCACGCTAGCGCCCATTATTGCGATGGTGAGTGCGTTTGTGTCCATGGCACCCATCCCCTTTTTCCCTAATTTCACTCTGTTTGGCTATGAGATCAAGCCCCTTATTTCTGATATCAACATTGGCTTTTTGTTTTTCTTAGCCGTGGGTGCAGCAGGGATTTATGCGCCTATTTTAGCTGGGCTTGCTTCTAATAACAAATACTCTTTAATTGGTTCAGCAAGAGCGACGATCCAACTACTCAGCTTTGAAGTGGTCAGCACTTTAACCATTCTAGCCCCCTTAATGGTGGTAGGATCGCTCTCTTTAGTGGAAATCAATAATTACCAAAGCGGTGGGTTTTTAGACTGGCTTGTGTTTAAGCAACCTCTAGCGTTTGTTTTGTTTTTGATCGCAAGTTATGCTGAATTGAATCGCACCCCCTTTGACTTGTTAGAGCATGAAGCCGAGATTGTAGCAGGGTATTGCACCGAATACAGCGGCTTGAAATGGGGCATGTTCTTCTTAGCGGAATACGCGCACTTATTCGCTTTTTCTTTTGTGATTTCTATCGTGTTTTTTGGCGGGTTTAACGCATGGGGCTTTATCCCTGGAGGAATAGCAATCTTGATTAAAGCGGGCTTTTTTGTCTTTTTATCCATGTGGGTTAGAGCGACTTATCCGCATGTGCGCCCAGACCAACTGATGAATATGTGCTGGAAGATCATGCTGCCTTTAGCGTTATTGAACATTGTGCTAACAGGCATTATCATTTTAATTTAAGGAGGTTTTATGGCCAAACAAGAATACAAGCAACTTCCTAAACGAGCCGAAGCTCATAGTGCGACTGAGCAATTTAAAGACACCCTTAAAACGAGCTTGGGTTTGGATCTATTCAAAGGGCTAGGGCTTACGATCAAGGAATTTTTTAGCCCAAGCGTAACCATCCATTACCCTATGGAACAACTCCCTTTAAGCCCACGCTATCGCGCGGTGCATAATCTGCAACGGCTTTTAGACTCAGGATCTGAAAGGTGTATTGGCTGTGGGCTGTGCGAAAAGATTTGCACGAGCAATTGCATAAGGATCATCACGCATAAAGGCGAAGACAACCGCAAAAAGATCGATTCTTACACGATCAATTTGGGGCGTTGCATTTATTGCGGATTGTGCGCAGAAGTTTGCCCAGAATTAGCGATTGTTATGGGGAATCGGTTTGAAAACGCCAGCACCCAACGCTCCCAATACGGCTCTAAAAGCGAGTTTTTAACGAGCGAACAAGACGCTAAAAACTGCTCGCATGCCGAATTTTTAGGCTTTGGTGCGGTAAGCCCTAATTACAATGAACGCATGCAAGCCACCCCTTTAGATTATGTCCAAGAGCCTTCAAAAGAAGAATCCAAAGAAGAGTCTCCAACAAACCCAGAAAGCCATAAAGGGGATGAAAATGTTTGAAACCATTGCCTTTTATTTCTTTGCGATCCTTACTTTGAGCATGGCGTTAGTGGTGATCACAACCACGAATATTCTCTATGCCATTACCGCTCTCGCTAGTAGCATGGTTTTTATCTCTGCTTTTTTCTTTTTGCTAGACGCTGAGTTTTTGGGTGTGGTGCAAATCACGGTGTATGTGGGCGCGGTCATTGTGATGTATGCGTTTGGCATGATGTTTTTCAACTCCGCTGCAGAAGTCATTGAACGCAAGCAAAGCCCTAAAATCTTGTGCGTTCTTTCATTTGGCGTGGCGCTGTTGCTCACCTTGATTTTAAGCGCTCCTAGCATTGGCGAAAACCTTTCTAATCAAGTCAATTCCAACGCTATTGATGCGCAAATCCCTAACATTAAAGCGATTGGTTATGTGCTTTTTACTAATTACCTCATTCCTTTTGAAGCGGCGGCTTTAATGCTTTTAGTCGCTATGGTTGGAGGCATCGCTACAGGGATTCAAAAAATCCATGGGAAAAATCACACGCAATTTATAAAGGAATCTCTATGATAGGGTTAAACCACTATTTGATTGTTTCAGGGTTGCTCTTTTGCATTGGTTTAGCGGGCATGCTGAAACGCAAAAACATTCTGTTGCTCTTTTTTTCTACAGAAATCATGCTCAATGCGATCAATATCGGTTTTGTAGCGATCTCTAAATACACACACAATTTAGACGGGCAGATGTTCGCGCTCTTTATTATCGCTATTGCTGCTAGTGAGGTGGCTATTGGTTTGGGCTTGGTGATTTTGTGGTTTAAGAAATACAAGAGCTTAGACATTGATTCTTTAAACGCTATGAAAGGTTGAGCATGCAATATTCTTCTTTGCTGTCAGTGGTGTTGTTTTTGCCTTTAATCGGTGCGATTTATGCGGGGCTTTTTGGGGCTAAAGCTAGAGCGTTGCATGTGGGCGTTTTCAATTCTTTGTGCGTGCTGGTTTCTTTCATTGGTGCGGTGGTTCTTTTCATTCAAGCATGGCATCATCAAAGCTATGAAAAATATTTATTTGATTGGATCGTGGTGGGGAATTTTAAAGTGGGCTTTTCCCTCATGCTGGATAATATCAATGCGGTCATGATTGTCGTGGTCACTTTAGTTTCTTTCTTAGTGCATGTGTATTCCATAGGCTATATGGAGCATGATACAGGGTTTAACCGCTATTTTTCCTACCTCAGCGGCTTTGTGTTTTCCATGCTGGTGTTGGTGTTGAGCGATAATTTTTTAGGGCTTTTCATTGGTTGGGAAGGGGTGGGGCTATGCTCTTACTTGCTCATTGGCTTTTGGTATCATAAAAAAAGCGCGAATGACGCTTCCATTGAAGCCTTTGTGATGAATCGGATCACGGATTTAGGCATGCTCATGGGGATTATTTTGATCTTTTGGAATTTTGGTACCCTCCAGTATAAAGAAGTCTTTAGCATGCTCAATAACGCCGATTATTCCATGCTCTTTTACATTAGCGTGTTTCTTTTCATTGGCGCTATGGGGAAGAGCGCACAATTTCCTATGCACACATGGTTAGCCAACGCTATGGAGGGGCCAACCCCTGTGTCCGCTCTCATCCATGCAGCAACGATGGTAACCGCTGGGGTGTATCTGGTCATCAGAGCCAACCCTTTGTATAGCGCAGTGTTTGAAGTGGGCTATTTTATCGCATGTTTGGGGGCGTTTGTGGCTCTTTTTGGAGCGAGCATGGCTTTAGTCAATAAGGATTTAAAGCGCATTGTGGCTTATTCCACGCTTTCTCAATTGGGCTATATGTTTGTAGCGGCCGGTCTTGGGGCTTATGCGATCGCGCTTTTCCATCTCTTTACGCATGCGTTTTTCAAATCCCTCCTTTTCTTAGGATCAGGGAATGTCATGCATGCGATGGAAGACAATCTGGATATTACTAAAATGGGCGCTTTATACAAGCCTATGAGGATCACAGCTATCTTCATGATTATAGGTTCAGTGGCTTTGTGCGGGATTTACCCTTTCGCAGGATACTTTTCTAAAGACAAAATTTTAGAAGCGGCTTTTGGGATGCACCACCATATTTTATGGTTTATGCTTCTAATCGGGGCGATCTTTACCGCTTTTTATAGCTTCAGGCTCATCATGCTTGTGTTTTTTGCACCCAAACAGCACGAAATCAACCACCCCCATGAAGCCAAAAATTTCATGCTTTTAAGCATGCTGCCGTTAGGGGTTTTAGCGGTCATTGCCGGGTTTTTTGAAGAGCCGTTTTTCCATTTTATTTCTCAAGTAATCCCTAGCGTTGGAGAGTATCCTGTCCCGCTCACTCTTTTAATCAGTATCACCACCATAGTGGTGTTATTGAGTATCGCTTATGCCATATTTAAATATAAAAATGGTATCGCTTCCAAAAAAGAGGGGGGCTTTTTATACAAGCTCTTGCTCAACCAATACTATATCCCGCAACTTTATCAAGGGATTGCAAAAGTTTTTAGCGCCATCGCTTCATTCTTGCACCAGGTCGTGGAATTAAGGATCACTGATGCGATAGTGGACACTATAGGAAGAAGCGTTTTTGTTATAGGGCGTGTGTTTAGAATCAGTCAAGATGGGAATTTAACCTCCATGCTGCGCTTCATGGTGGCCGGGGTTTTAATCTTATTAGCGTTTGTAGCTTTTTTTGGGAGATAAGAAATGCAGTTTTTACATGCGCATCTTTTAAGTGTGGTGATCTTTTTCCCCATGCTGAGCGCGCTATTAGCGTTCTTTATGAGCGATCAAGCGAGCAGGGCGTATGCGATTGTCATCGCTTTGATTGAATTGTTATTGGTCTTGTTGTTGTGGCATGGGTTTGATATTCAAACAGCAGGCATGCAGTTTGAAGAAACAAAGGAATTAATCTATCAAATTGGCGTGAATTACCATGTGGGCGTTGATGGCATCGCGCTCTTTTTGTTGCTCTTAAACGCTATCGTGGTGTTATTATGTGTGATTTATGTCAAAGAGCATCGTAAAGACTTTGCGATCTGTCTTTTGTTGTTAGAGGGGATTTTGATGGGCGTGTTTTCTTCTCTTAATATGATCTTTTTCTACGCTTTTTGGGAAATCTCGCTCCTGCCGGTTTTATACCTCATCGGTCGTTTTGGCCGTAATCATAAAATCTATTCCGGCATGAAGTTTTTCCTCTACACCTTTTTAGCGTCGTTATGCATGCTTTTAGGCATTTTATACATTGGGTATTACTACGCTAGCAATTACGGCATGATGAGTTTTGATATTTTAGACTGGTATCAGTTGAACTTTTCTAGCGAGATTAAAATCTGGCTCTTTGTGGCTTTCTTAATAGGGATTGCAGTTAAAATCCCACTCTTTCCCTTACACACATGGTTGCCTTATGCGTATTCTAACGCTCCTACTTTAGGCTCTGTCATGCTTTCGGCCTTGCTTTCTAAAATGGGGACTTACGCTTTATTACGCTTCTTGCTCCCGCTTTTTCCTGAACTTTCAGAGATCTATTTAACCCCTATAGCCATTGTGGCGCTGTGCATGATTATTTATGGAGGTTTTCTAGCCTACGCTCAAAAAGATTTAAAAACCCTCATCGCTTATAGCTCGTTCTCGCACATGGGAGTCGTGGTGCTTGGGGTTTTTTCTTTCAATGTTGAGGGGATTTCAGGGGCGGTGTTTATGATGTTTGCGCATGGTATTATCGTCATGGGATTATTTTTGCTCGCTGGTATCTTGGAAGAACGCGCTAGCAGTTTAGAAATCGCTCGCTTTGGATCGATCGCTAAAAGCGCTCCTGTTTTTGCAGCCTTTTTTATGATCGTTTTAATGGCGAACGTGGGCATGCCTTTAAGCATTGGTTTTGTGGGAGAGTTTTTAAGCTTGTTAGGGTTTTTTGCCACTTACCCTCTTTTGGCTATCATTGCTGGGACAAGCATCATCCTGTCAGCGGTTTACATGCTCACTTCATATAAAGATGTTTTCTTTGGTAATTTGAAAGCTGGGAACAATCAAATCAGCGTGTTTGAAGATTTGAACGCTCGTGAGGTAGGGGTTTTAAGCGTGATTTTAGCTTTGATTTTGATTTTAGGGATTTATCCTAAAATCCTTTTAAAACCGATTGAGCAAGGCTCTAAGCAGCTTTTAGAAGTGATAGAAATCCGCTCGCTCCCTTTTTTAGGTTCATTGGACACTAAGATAAAAGAGGTCTCTTATGTTAATAGATAGTCTCCACATCTCTTTTGATAGCTTTAATTTTGAGAGCATTTTGCCCATGCTGGTGTTGGTGTGTGGGGGGATTTTCACGCTCTTAATCAACGCTTTCACTTCCAGGTTTTCACGCAATTTGAATGTGTTTTTATGCATGCTCTTTTTGGTTTTGGATTTTTTGGTGGTTTTAGGGTTAGAAGAGCAAGAAAACGCCTTTTTTGGGTTTTTAAGCTTGGATACTCTCTCGCTCATCTCTCAAAGCATTGTCTTGATTTCAGCCTTTTTGCTCATTTTCTTAGCCCTTTCAAAAGAACGCTTCAACGAATTTCAAACCGCTGAATTTTATTCCTTATACTTGTTTATTGTTGCTGGCTTTCAGTTCATGGTTTCAAGCAACCATTTATTGCTAATCCTTATTGGGCTAGAGACAGCGTCCTTACCCCTTTGTGTGTTAATGGCGTTGAGCGATAAACGCTACGGATTAGAAGCAGGGATCAAGTATTTCACTATGGGGGCGATGGCGAGCGCGTTTTTTGCCATGGGGGCTATGGCTTTTTACTTGCTTACAGGGAGTTTGAATCTTGAAGTCATTACCCTATACTTGCACACTGAGGGTATCACAAACCCCATGCTTTTTGCGATGGGCGCTATTTTTTTGATTGGAGCGATTGGCTTTAAGGTTTCTCTAGTGCCTTTCCATACCTGGATGCCTGATGTGTATGAGGGCAATAACCCGGTCTTTGCGAGCTATATTTCCATTGTGCCTAAAATCGCTGGCTTTGTGGTAGCGACTCGCCTTTTTGGGGCGTTTATAGACACCCGTATCGCTTGGGTAGAAGACATTTTTTATGTTTTGATTCTTATGACTATCACCATTCCTAATTTCATTGCTTTATGGCAAGAAGATGTCAAAAGAATGCTCGCTTATAGCTCCATTTCGCATTCTGGGTTCGCTTTAGCGTGCGTGTTTATCCACACTGAAGATAGCCAACAGGCGATGTTTGTTTACTGGTTCATGTTCGCCTTCACTTACATTGGGGCTTTTGGCCTTTTATGGCTCTTAAAAAGCCGGGAAAAAACATGGGATGAACGCTACGATCACCCTTATTCCAAATTCAACGGCCTTATCAAAACCCACCCTTTAGTGGCGATCTTGGGCGCTATTTTTGTTTTTGGGCTTGCAGGGATCCCGCCTTTTAGCGTGTTTTGGGGGAAATTTTTAGCCGTTGAAAGCGCGTTAGAGAGCAATCACATTCTTTTAGCGGTGGTGATGTTAGTTAATAGCGCGGTGGCTGCGTTTTATTATTTCCGTTGGCTCGTAGCGATGTTTTTCAATAAGCCCTTACAAAGCTACGCTCAAAACGATATTTACACCCAAAACGCTACCATGCCCATTTATGCGGTCATTATTGCCATGGCGTTAGCGTGCTTGTTCTCTGTGTTTATGATGCGAGGGCTTTTAGAGTTTGTGGCTTAAGTCAAAAATCTTTCTTTTAATGGGCTTGCTCTCCCATTCTCTCAATGCCTTAAGCTTGACGCTCACGCAAGGCAAAGAAGGTGGGGAAGATTTTTCGGTTTTAACCTTACGACACAATAAGGCGTTTTCTTGTTTTTATACCAATGAAAAACCACCAAGCGGGATTGAAGCCTCTCTATCCATTATACACGCTAAACGCCCCATAGAATGCGTGATAGACTCTATCCCTAAGGAGGGTTTTACCCCTTTAGAAAACGCTTTTTTCAATATCACCTATTCTATGCGCCAACAACAATTCATTTTACACATCAAACCCAAAGTGATGCGAAGACTCACCCTTTTTTCTTTTGATAGGGATTATAAAAAAGCGATCCCCCTTTTTGTGGAAAACGATCCTAAAGCCAAAATGTGGCAAATCATAGGCTATGATCAAAATATCCCTTTTTTGAGCGAAAAAGACAACGCTCAAAAAGGCTTGAATTTCCCCATTGTCATTAAAGACGCTCAAACCCCCATCATTCAAGAACTAGATGTGAATAACAAACCCCTACTCACCACAAAGGGCTATGATTTAAACGCTTATTTAGAAGCTAAAAAACAAATCAATTCGCAAGCCTATTTTGACGCCCTACGCACGATCAGCCGCGCGTTTAAAAACTACCCTCAAACGATATTTAAAAAAGATCTGTATTTATTAGAAATTATCGCATTAGGCCAATTAGGCATTAAAAAATCCTTACTCATAGATATTGGCACCAAGTGGATTAAAAATTACCCGACTGACCCCAATATCCCTGAAGCGTTATACTATGTCGCCAAAGCTTTAAATGAAAACAACAATTACAAACAGGCCATGCGTTATTACAAACGCATCCTTTTAGAATACAAAAACTCCCGCTACGCTCCCTTAGCCCAAATGCGTTTAGCCATTGAAGCGGCTGAAGGCTCTGATTTGAGCAACGCTAACATGCTTTTTAAAGAAGCTTTTTCTAACGCCAAAGACAAAGAGAGCGCGAGTGAAATCGCGCTTAATTGGGCTGAAGCAGAGATAAACTATCAAAACTTCAACAATGCTAAATACCTCATTGATAAGGTGGTTCAATCCAACCCTGATTATATTTCTCAACACAGCGAATCAGCCCTAGACTTGCTCAAGTTATTGAAAAAAAACCAGATGAATGAAAGCGCGATTGAGATCGCTCACTTGCTCCTCAATCAAGATGATGACTTGAAAGCTAAAGAGCAAGCGCTCTATGACTTAGGGGCGTTGTATGCAAGGATCAAGGACTTTAAGAACGCCCACCTTTACAACCTACAATATTTGCAAGACCATGCGGAATTGGATAAAGCTTCTGTCGTTAGAATGCGCGATGAAAAAGCCCTTTTTTCCATGGAGGGGAACACGCAAGAAAAAATCGCCCATTATGATAAAATCATTCAAAATTTCCCTAATTCTGATGAAGCCCTAAAAGCTTTGGAATTGAAAGCCCAACTGTTGTTTGAAAATAAGCGTTATGCTGAAGTGTTAGGCATGCAAAAAAATTTGCCTAAAGATTCTCCTTTGATCCAAAAAACGCTCAATGTCCTTGCTAAAACCCCATTAGAGAACAATCGTTGCGAAGAAGCTTTAAAATACTTATCCCAGATCACCGCCTTTGAATTTACCCCCAAAGAAGAAATCCAAGCCTTTGATTGCTTGTATTTCGCATCGCTCAAAGAAAAAGCGCAAGTTATTGCCCTAAACGCTTTAAAAACAGCTAAAACCCCTAGCGAAAAATTAATATGGCTTTATCGTTTGGGGCGTAATTACTACCGCTTAGGGGATTTTAAAAATTCCACTCTGGCTTCTAAAGACGCTTTAATCCTCGCTCAAAGCTTAAATAAAAAGGAATTTTATGATATTGCTTTTGTTTTATTTTCAGATTACATGCAAAACAATGAAAAAGAATTGGCACTCAATTTGTATGCGTTTTTAGAAAAGCATTTCAAAGACGATAAACGCATGGCGTTGGTTTATTTTAAATTGCTAGAGAATGAAAAAGACCCTAAAAGCGTCAAAATTTATGCCACAAGCTTACTCAAACTCCAAGACGCTTACAGGGATTATTCTTACACGCCCTTTAGCGAATTTGCCCTAATTAACGCTTACCGAACCACCAAAGACTATTCAAAAGCGTTAGAAACGCTAGACAAGCTTTTAAACCGCAGGCTTTCTTTAGAAGATCACCAAAAAGCCTTGTATTTACAATCGAGCCTACTGGATTTAACCAACCAAAAAGCAAAATCTAAAGCCAGTTTAGAAAAATGCGTTCAATTAAAACAAAAAGATCAAACAAACGCATGGCAAAATTTATGCGAACAGGGTTTAAATTTATTCAAAAACAAGGAGTCATGACATGGACATTAGCATTTTTAGAGAATACGATATTAGAGGCATTTACCCCACCACTTTAGACGAAAAGAGCGCCTTTAGTATCGGCGTGGAGTTAGGGAAAATCATGCGAGAATGCGATAAAAGCGTGTTTGTAGGGCATGACGCAAGGGTGCATGGGCGCTTTTTGTTTGAAGCTTTGAGCGCGGGGCTGCAATCAAGCGGCTTGAAAGTGTATGATTTAGGGCTAATCCCCACACCGGTAGCGTATTTTGCAGCCTTCAATGAAATCAATGGTATTCAATGCCCTAATTCCATCATGATCACTGGCTCTCACAACCCCAAAGAATACAACGGCTTTAAAATCACGCTCAACCAAAACCCGTTTTATGGCAAGGACATTCAGGCTTTAAAAGACACGCTTTTAAACGCAAAGCATGAAATAAAACCCCTAAAAGAAACACCAGAGAAAGTCAATGCCCTAGAAGCGTATCAACGCTATTTGATCAAGGACTTTAAGCATTTAAAAAATCTTAAATACAAAATCGCCCTGGATTTTGGTAATGGCGTGGGGGCGTTAGGGCTAGAGCCGATTTTAAAGGCTTTAAACATTGATTTTAGCAGCCTTTATAGCGATCCTGATGGGAATTTCCCTAACCACCACCCAGACCCTAGCGAAGCGAAAAACTTAAAAGATTTAGAAAAACACATGCAAGAAAACGCTATTTTAATAGGCTTTGCTTTTGATGGCGATGCGGATAGGATTGCGATGCTAAGCTCTCATCATATCTATGCGGGCGATGAATTGGCGATTTTATTCGCTAAACGCTTGCATGCTCAAGGCATCACCCCCTTTGTGATAGGCGAAGTCAAATGCTCTCAAGTGATGTATAACACGATTAATACTTTTGGCAAGACGCTCATGTATAAAACCGGGCATAGCAATTTAAAAATCAAGCTCAAAGAAACCAACGCGCATTTTGCGGCTGAAATGAGCGGGCATATCTTTTTTAAAGAACGCTATTTTGGCTATGATGACGCTCTTTATGCATGCTTAAGGGCTTTAGAATTATTGCTTGAACAAAGTCCAAGCGATTTGGAAAACATTATTAAAAACCTCCCCTATTCCTACACCACGCCTGAAGAAAAAATCGCCGTGAGCGAAGAAGAAAAATTTGAAATCATTCACAACTTACAAGAAGCGCTTAAAAACCCGCCAAGCCATTTCCCCAAAATCAAAGAAATCATCAGCATTGATGGCGTGAGGGTGGTTTTTGAACATGGTTTTGGGCTTATTCGCGCAAGCAACACCACCCCGTATTTAGTCAGCCGCTTTGAAGGCAAGGATGAGATAACGGCGTTAGAATATAAAAGGGCGTTGCTTGGGTTATTAGAAAAACTTTAAAATAGAGCTTGGGATAATCTCATTTTATATCCCTTACTTTTAAAAATATAAATCAATTAAACAAGTTGCTTTTTTAAACCACACATAAAATCATAAGATCTCAAATTTTTTGCACTATTTAAGCTAAGCCTAAGCCTATTATAATGAAAAGTTTTAAATCAATCGTAAAGGATTTTTATGAATACAGATAATCATAACAATGAGAAAAAGAATACTATTACTCATAGGATGAAAATCGCTCACAATAGTCTTCCGGAAACAGACATGAAAGCCCACATGGAACCGATGTGGCACAAACTAGCTAACATAAGATCTGAAATGCTTGTAGAAAAGAAAAAACAACTTGAAGAAAGAGGCATTCAACTTGAAATAAAAGAAAAAAGCGAGGTGCAAGAACGAGAATCTTTTAAGAGAGAAAAAGAATCTTTTGAAAGAGAAAAGAAACTTATGGAAGAAGAATTTCAAGTTCAAAGAGAACTTCTAGAAATCTATTATGGTTACCCAACACAAAAAAATAAACCTGGAATTAAATATGATGACACAATAGACATAGAACCCGAAGACGAAAAGGACTAAACAATCAATAGTTCTGCGATTTTAAGCCACTATCAACCACACTGCAAGGCTACTTTTATATTGTTATTAGGCTTATGGCGGTATTTTCTACTCTAACACCATAATAAGGCATGTGCAATAAAAAGCCTGATGATTGTTAATCTGTGATCTTTAATTTTTTGGTGCAACAAAGCCTAAAAACCTTAAAGAAGAAATTAATAGCATAACAAACCAAACCAGCACCATAAAGGGTCAAATTGACAACACAAAAAGAGATTTTGTTGCTATTCTTGGGATCTTTGCTGCTATCTTTATGGCGTTTGAGTGGGCTTAAAATTAATTTGGCTATTTTTGATAAGAAAGGGCTAGATGGTTTAATTGCCTTATACTTATTCATGTTCGCATCGTTTTTCACTCTCATTTTATTACACTCTCTCTATCGTTTTGTAAAAGATATTGCAAACAGCAATCAAAATTTCAATAAAACTGACTCAAAAGAATATAAGGTCTCCATTGTTTTGCTTATCGTAATTTTTATTGCGGTGGTAGTGGTTGTGGGTGTAAAGACTTATAAAGATTTTAGCACAAGTAATAATAGCTCCCAAACTAACCACAAGATCTCTTATTGTCATACAGCCATGCTATTTGTTTGATCCTACCTAACAAAACCCACTTATGAAAACTTTTGATACACTAACACCACCGATTTAGGTGTAGAGCTGAGACTAAAAAAACTATCTGTAGCTTCATTGAGCGAGCCAGAAAAGAGCGTTTTTAAACGCAAGTTTTTTAAGGGGTATTTGAGGTTTTTAGAAGTGAATCGGGCTTTAAGATCCAAACTAAAAAGCGAGATTTGCTCCCCTTTAAAACTGGGCAAAGTAAAAGGGGTTTCTAACACCCTAAAAAGACCATAGTCGCTTATGGCTTGGATTTTTTGGCAAAATTTAAAATACTCCAGCAATAAAAAAGTGTTCGCTAAGGCATGATCTTCTCGCTTGCCATTCAACCCTAAAAAAATGAAATCATCACAGCCTTTATTCAAAGCATAAAAAAAGGCTTTGGACAAATCGTTGCTGTTTTGTTCGCTCACACATATAGGGTTATACAAAGCTTTCAAATGCGAATCAATGCTATCTAGATCGCCTATAACAACGCTGGGCTTGAATTGAAGCGCATGCAATGACATAACAGCCCCATCGCATGCGATTAAAAAGGGAGCGTTTTGTAAAAGGTCTAAGCATTTTTGGGATTTAGGAAACTCCCCATTCGCTAAGATCACTGCTTGCATGACTGATTCCAGCGGTTAAAATAATACAAGCCAATAAAAAGGTATAGAATCGTTGTGAAGAGTTGCACCAAACTCTCTGTAGAAATTTGGAAAATACAAAACCACACAATAATGGACACGATATTCCCCAAAGTTACTAGCGCATAATTTTCTATATAGCGCAAAACCTGTAAAATAAAAGCAATAATAAAGATGACGAAATTAAAACTCTCTGCCCATAAAAAATTCGTTTTAATCTCTTTAAAAAACAAAGCGCTCGCATAAGTTAAAACCCCTACGCCTAAAACGAGCGCAAAACGCCAATTTTTGGGAAATTTTTGAGCCTTGATAACGCCTTCATGCTGCTCTGTCTTTTTCCATGCGAACAGCCCATAAATCGTTACTGGCATATACAAAAAAAGGCATAAAATCACATCAGCGTTTAATTTCCACTGATAAGCGACATAAGCGTAACTCAAATTATAAACAAGACCAAACACAAAGCAAATCGTTTGCCTTTCTCCGGCAAAAAACGCATACAAAACCCCACTAAGCCCTGCTAAAAGATTAACAAATGAGCCTTTGACAAGGATGTTAGTGGTAATTAAAAACACGCAAGAAAGAATGAGCGTGGCGTAAAATCGTTTGGATAGTTGGGTGGTTATTAACATGTTATTCCTTACGCAAGAATTACCTTGACAAGTTCTACGGGTTTAATCTCAGCCTTTTAAAAACTTGAGCGTTTTAAAAAGCACCCCTTAAATGCTTCTCATTGTAACACAAATCAGTGAGAACGCGCTTTAAAGTTTCTTTAATTTTTTTACTCCCCTCTCCATTTAATTGCATTTGGGTTAAATCACCACCCTAATTTAGCACAAAGCCTAACACAAATCCCAAAACACACAAGAAAGCCAAGCATAACCAAACCCTCTATAAGGAGATTGCTAGGATGCCCGCAATACGCTGAAATTTCATGGATAGCGGCAATAAAGGGCATCGTTAAAAGCATCACATAAAAATCCCTTAGCCTTGCCCCTAACACAGCGTCATGAAACGCGCCAAAAAACCTAGCCTTAAAAATGGCTTTGAGAAACCTAGGGTATCTTACTTGTAAGGATTTATAACAATCCCTACCTCGTGGGTCAAATAAAAGGTTAGACAATAGAGCCGCTATTAAGATTGTTAGCCATGCACAATAGCTGTCTTTAGGGCTAAAAAGTGGATCGACAGCGCCTTGGCTATAAGGAAATGTGGATATGCATCCCGCATAGACTATAGCCACTGCCCATCGATATTCAGAGATGCTCAAACGCTCTTTGATATTCATGCTCTCTCCTTTCTCACCCAAAACTACCTATCATACACAAAATGACGATCATAGGTGGGTTCTCTTGGGGTTTGTGGCTCTCTATCAACGCCACGGATATAATCTTCTACTCTATCGCCTACTTCAGACCCAATATATCCTCCTACTGTGCCACCAACAAATCTCCCTAATCCAATACCCATTGGACCTCCAGGAACTCCAATTGCTCCTCCAATTTTATCACCAACAAAACCCCCAACACCACCCCCTATAAATTTGCCTAATTTACCCCTTGCCTCTATTTTAGGACTAGCTACAGCCGCATTAGCCATTGCACCGCATAAAACCACTACACAACTAAATGCTTTTAATCCACTCATAACAAATCCTTTCATAAAATTGAGATTCAAGGCATGTTTGGCACACCCTGATAAGAATATTTATACCACAACCCTATTTAAAAGCGTTGTTACAAATCAGCAAAAGATCACAAAAAGCTCAATAAGTGTTTTGTTTCTACACAAATTACAGGATTAAAGTAAATCATTGGTTTTATGGTTTTAGTATTTTTTAAGCGTTTTAGAGCGTTAAGTTTCAAGCATTAAAGCCTTTAATTGCGTTTTTACACCAACCGCTTAAAAATTGAACGCCTATTTTGAATATATTAGACGCTTTTTTATTTTTATGCTAAACTATTTGAAGTTTTGGCCGATATGAAGAGGTTAAACCAATCATAAATAGTAAGGTTGATTCCATCTCGCTCTGTAATAGGTTTGAAACCATGCATCTAAGATTGACTCCTATCTTGTAAGTGCCATACTGCAAGTTCCCATAATAAAAACTTCTAAAAATCAAAACCTACAGAGCGAGATGGAATTAACCTTTGCATGACTACAAATGATAGCCAATCTTAAACAACATAAAGGCAATACAAGCCCCATAATATCATTAATCGCTATTCAAAATCACAGATATTTTAATACAGCGTTCAAATTTTGAAAGCAAGAGTCCACTCACAAATCTTTTAAAAGCAAATTTTTATACCATATTGAGAGCTTTCGTGTTAGAATGCGTATTGAATTGGTTTTAGGAGTGTAAAAATGCAAGTTTCACAATATCTGTATAATAACGCACAATCTATTTGGGGGGATTGTATTTCCCATCCGTTCGTTCAAGGCATAGGGCGTGGGACTTTAGAAAGAGATAAATTTCGTTTTTATATCATTCAGGATTATTTGTTTCTTTTAGAATACGCTAAGGTGTTTGCTTTAGGCGTAGTTAAAGCTTGTGATGAAGCGGTGATGAGGGAGTTTTCTAACGCTATACAAGATATTTTAAATAACGAGATGAGTATCCATAACCATTACATTAGAGAACTTCAAATCACTCAAAAAGAATTGCAAAACGCGCGCCCCACTCTAGCGAATAAATCCTATACAAGCTACATGCTCGCTGAAGGGTTTAAAGGCTCTATCAAAGAAGTTACGGCGGCTGTTCTGGCTTGCGCTTGGAGCTATTTAGTGATCGCGCAAAATTTAAGCCAAATCCCAAACGCTTTAGAGCATGCCTTTTATGGGCATTGGATTAAAGGCTATAGTTCCAAAGAATTTCAAGCGTGCGTAAATTGGAATATCAATTTGCTTGATTCCCTCACCCTCGCTTCTTCAAAACAAGAAATTGAAAAATTAAAGGAGATTTTTATCACTACAAGCGAATACGAATATCTGTTTTGGGATATGGCGTATCAAAGTTGAATAAAGGTTTTTGTGCCGTTAGAAAAACGCAAGAGAAGAAAATACCTATCTCTTGCAAAACGATTATTGAGCGTAAGCTTCTAGTTTGAGCTCAATCTTTACTTCATCCCCGACAACAGCATCATTGAATGTTTTACCGATACCAAAATCCTTGCGGTTGATTTTGCCTTCAGCTTGTAGCACCATGAATTCTTTTTTATTCATGGGGTTTTGTAAGGGGGCTTGGATTTTGGCTTCCAATACGACAGGTTTGGTTACGCCACGAAGAGTCAAATCCCCATGGATTTTACCATCTTCGTATTTGGTCATCTTAAAGCTCCCTTTGGGGTATTTCATGGCATCAAAAAACTCTGCTGTCCTTAAGTGGTCGTCTCTTTTTTTGTTCCTGGTGTTAATGCTTTTAATATCAATTTTACCCTCAAAAACATTGAGAGCTTTGGTATTAGGATCGGCATCAATTTTGCCATCAAAACTATCAAACACGCCTCTTGTTTCATTGAATTTGAAGTGCTTAACCTCAAACCACACGCTAGAGTTTGCCTTATCAATCGTATAAGGTTTTGCAAACGCCAAACTAACGCCCAAAAGGGTGAACGCTAACGCTTTTTTCATTGTTTCCTCGCTTCATTTTGAATTAAAAACGCCAACTATACAACAAATTGGTTAATGGAATACTCCTAATCATCTGTTTTAAGGTATAATACAAAAAATCCCCATTAGGTAGGTGTTGTTATGATAAAAAAGACCCTTGCATCAGTTTTATTAGGATTGAGTTTGATGAGTGTGTTAAATGCCAAAGAATGCGTTTCGCCCATAACAAGAAGCGTTAAGTATCATCAGCAAAGCGCTGAAATTAGAGCCTTGCAATTGCAAAGTTACAAAATGGCGAAAATGGCGCTAGACAATAACCTCAAGCTCGTTAAAGACAAAAAGCCAGCCGTCATCTTGGATTTAGATGAAACCGTTTTAAACACTTTTGATTATGCGGGCTATTTAGTCAAAAATTGCATTAAATACACCCCAGAAACTTGGGATAAATTTGAAAAAGAAGGCTCTCTTACGCTCATTCCTGGAGCGCTAGACTTTTTAGAATACGCTAATTCTAAGGGCGTTAAGATTTTTTACATTTCTAACCGCACGCAAAAAAATAAGGCATTCACTTTAAAAACGCTCAAAAGTTTCAAACTCCCCCAAGTGAGTGAAGAATCCGTTTTACTAAAAGAAAAAGGCAAGCCTAAAGCCGTTAGGCGAGAATTAGTCGCTAAGGATTATGCGATTGTTTTACAAGTGGGCGACACTTTGCATGATTTTGACGCTATTTTTGCTAAAGACGCTAAAAACAGCCAAGAACAACGAGCTAAAGTCTTGCAAAACGCTCAAAAATTCGGCACAGAGTGGATCATTTTACCCAATTCTCTCTATGGCACATGGGAAGATGAGCCTATAAAAGCATGGCAGAATAAAAAATAAAATTTATCCATCGCATAAGAACGATTTTTGCTGACATGAAAAAAATTTGATCTCTTAGGCGGAGCTATGGATTTTGTAGGGTTTGAAGATTTAAAATGTAAAGATAAAGAAAACTCTCAAAAAGTTTTTGTGATCCGTAACGACAAGTTAGGCGATTTTATTTTAGCGATCCCCGCTTTAATCGCTCTAAAGCATGCTTTTTTAGAAAAAGGCAAGGAAGTGTATTTGGGCGTGGTTGTGCCTAGCTATACCACCCCAATCGCTTTAGAATTCCCTTTCATTGATGAAGTCATTATAGAAGACAACCATTTGGCCGCTACTCTCAAAAGTAAATCCATTGACGCTCTTATCTTTTTATTTTCTAATTTTAAAAACGCCAGACTCGCTTTTCGTTTGAGGAAATCCATTCCTTATATCCTAGCCCCAAAGACTAAAATCTATTCTTGGCTGTATCAAAAGAGCGTGCGTCAAAGCCGATCATTATGCTTAAAAACCGAATACGAATACAATTTGGACTTAATCCATGCGTTTTGTAAAGATCACAACCTCCCTAACGCCCAACTTAAAAAAATCGCATGGAAGCTTAAAGACAAATCCAAAGAGCGATCCATCATCGCTTCAAAACTCAACGCTAATGTTGATCTATTGTGGATTGGCGTGCATATGCATAGCGGAGGCAGTTCGCCCGTATTGCCTGCTTCGCATTTCATTAAGTTGATTGATTTTTTACACAAGAATTTGAATTGTGAGATCATTCTTATTTGCGGACCAGGCGAGAGAAAAGCCACAGAAGAACTCCTTAAAAAAGTCCCTCTCGCTCACCTCTATGATACGAGCCATAGTTTAGTGGATTTAGCCAAATTGTGCGCGAATTTAAGCGTCTATATCGGGAACGCTTCAGGCCCTTTGCATGTGAACGCTTTATTTGACAACCAATCTATCGGGTTTTATCCTAACGAACTCAGCGCTTCTATTGCCCGATGGCGGCCTTTTAATGAGCGTTTTTTAGGCATCACCCCGCCTAATGGCTCAAACGATATGGGTTTGATTGACATCAAAAAAGAGAGTGAAACTATCCTTGAATTTATCGCACCCAATCTTTCTTGCCGCACACAAGAAAGATAACGACAACAAGCACCACACAAGTAGCCTTAACAACGCTAAAAAATTTAATCTGATTAAAGTAGTTTTTCACATTCCTAAATTAAAATTTCTAATTTCTTCATAAATTGAGCCTTGAGAAATCCAATTTGAGTTTAAGTTAGATTAGCCCTTGCAAGCTCTAATAAGGCTATTAATTTATTGCCCATTTATCTATTTCTTGTAGAATACGAGTTTATTTTTAATGCAAAGAAATTGATGGTTAGTCTTATAGAAAAAGCCCCTTATATTCCCTATCCCCTAGCTCTTTATGAAAAATTAGAGCGCGAGCACACCTTGCTTTTTGAAAGCGCTGAGATTGAGAGCAAAGCGCACACCAAATCCCTATTAATGGCTAAAGCCTGTTTGAAGCTAATTTGCAACCACAATATCGTAACCATCACTAGCCTAACGCCTAATGGTGGGGCGTTTTTGCAAAAATTGAGCGCGTTTTTTAAAACGCCCATACAAGACAACGCCCTAACCTTAACCTACACCAAAAATAAAAAAACGCAAGATGAGTTTTTAAAACTCTTTGAGCCTAGCCCTTTTGACGCTTTAAGGGGGCTTTTTAAAAGCGTTAAAACAAAACCCAAACACCCTTTTACGCTTTTAAGCGCGGGCGTTTTTTCTTTTGAAATGCTCAATTTTTTTGAAGATTTACCTAACTTAAAAGCACAAGACAACACCGCGCATGACTTTATTTTTTATGTCGCGCAAAATTTGATCATCATAGACCATAAAGAAAAGAGTGCTGAAATCTTGGGGGCGTGTTTTGATGAACGCTTTAAAACAGAGATAGCTAAAGAATTACAGGATTTAAAAGAGTTGGCTAAAAATATTAAAAGCGATTTTATCCCTAAAAAAGCTAAGCAAAGTAGAGAAGTTAGCGTTAGTTGTGATGATAGCGAGTTTGAAAAAAGGGTGCTGTCCTTACAAGAAGAAATCAAAAAGGGCGAGATCTTTCAAGCGGTGTTGTCGCGCAGCTTTTATATGGAGTGCTTGGAGGGTTTGAGCGCGTATTATCATTTAAAGCTCTCTAACCCTAGCCCTTATATGTTCTATATCAAAGACAGCGATTTTATCCTTTTTGGGGCAAGCCCTGAGAGCGCCTTAAAATACAACGCTCTAACCAACACGGCTGAAATTTATCCCATTGCTGGCACTCGTTTAAGGGGTAAGGACAAACAAGGGAATATTGATTACGATTTGGATAGTAAAATGGAATTTGATTTGCAACACGACTATAAAGAAAGGGCTGAACACATCATGCTAGTGGATTTAGCCAGAAACGACATGGCCAGAGTTTCAAAAAAGCGCTATTGCGACAAGCTTTTAAAAGTGGATAAATATTCCAATGTCATGCATCTAGTTTCAAGGGTTGTGGGGGAATTGAAAAAAGGGTGCGATAGTTTGCATGCTTACAGGAGTTTTATGAACGCCGGCACGCTCAGCGGGGCGCCTAAAATCTCTGCGATCAAGCTCATTTACCAATTAGAAAACCAAAGGAGAGGCTCTTATGGGGGGAGCGTGGGGTATTTAAATAGCGAGGGTTCTATGGATTCTTGCATCACTATCCGTTCATGTTTTGTCAAAAACAATAGAGCGGTGATCCAAGCAGGAGCCGGTATCGTGTTAGACAGCGTGCCGCAAAACGAAGCGAATGAAACAAGAGCCAAAGCGCAAACCCTTATTGATGCGATCAGGAAAACAAGCTTATGAAAATCTTTTTTATAGATAATTTTGATTCTTTCTCTTATAACTTGGTGTATGAATTGGAGTGTTTGGGTTATGAAGTGGCCGTTTATCAAAACGATATTGAGCCGAGTTATCTCATGGGCTTAATGCATGAAGAATCAAAAACCCCTTTATTGTTCATCTCACCCGGGCCTGGTAACCCTAGCAGTTCAGGCAATCTTTTAGAAATCATTGCAATGGCTAAAAAGAAATTCCCTATTTTAGGGGTTTGTTTAGGCTTGCAAGCTTTAGCGCAAAGCTATGGGGCTAAAATCATAAGGAGCAAAGAAATCGTGCATGGCAAAGCGACAACTATCACGCTCAAAAAGCATGCCGTTTTTAAAGGCTTAGGGGAGAGCATGGTGGTGGGGCGTTACCATTCTTTAATGGCAAGCGGATTGCCTAAAAATTTAGAAGTGATCGCTGAGCATGACAATATCCCTATGGCTATTGTCAATGAAGAAGATAAAATCTTAGCCTATCAATTCCACCCTGAAAGCATCATGACTTTACAAGGGAGGGCGTTGTTGGAGCAAAGCGTGGGGTTTTTAAAAGGGTTATCATGAAAGATATTTTAAACACCCTTTATCATCAAAAAGACTTGAACGATGAAGAAGTCCAAAAGTTATTCACCCTTATTATCAACGAAAAAGTAAGCCCGGCGCAACTTGGGGCAATTTTGTGCGCTTTAAAAATCAAGGGCGAGAGCTTTAAGGAGATTAGCGTCGCTGCAACCACGCTTTTAGAGCATGCCCCTAAGCCTTTTAATAGTGGATTGGATTTAATAGACAATTGCGGCACAGGGGGCGATGGGTTAAAAACGATTAATATTAGCACGATTGCCGCGCTCATTGCCAGCTCTATGGGGTTATCTATGGCTAAACACGGATCAAGGAGCGTGTCCAGTCATAGCGGGAGCGCGGATTTGTTGGAAAATTTAGGCGTGAATATTGAAATGAACCCCACGCAATTAGAGAATTGCTTCAAACAAACGCGTTTTGGGTTTTTATTCGCGCCTTTATACCATCAAAGTTTTAAAAAATCCGCCCCCTTAAGAAAAGAGCTTTTCACTAAAACGATTTTTAATTGCTTAGGGCCTTTAATCAACCCCTTAAGGCCAAAAATCCAGCTTTTAGGCGTGTATGACAAATCTTTGTGTAAGACTATGGCACTAGCCTTGAAGGCTTTAGGCGTTAAAAGGGCGATGGTGGTTAATGGAGGGGGGACAGATGAAATCGTGTTGCACGACATTACGCATGCGTGTGAATTGAAAAATAACGAAATTTTAGAGTATGACTTGAGCGCTAAAGATTTTGATTTACCCCCCTATGATTTGAAAGAATTGCAGATTGGAAACGCCAAAGAAAGCGCTCAAGCGTGTTTAGATATTTTAGAAAATAAAGGCAAAAATTCGCATACGATGGTGGTTGTGGCGAATGTGGCGAGTTTGTTGTATTTAAGCCATAGGGCTAAAGATTTAAAAGAGGGCGTGGGCATGACTTTAGAGCATTTAAAAACCAAAGCGCCTTATACGCATTTGCAAAAAATCATAAGATTAAGCCATGCCTAGCGTGTTAGAAAACATCCTTAAAGACAAACTCCTAGAAGTCTCTGCACTCAAAAAAAATCACACCTTGCCCGCAAACATAACCCCAAGCGACAGGGATTTTAAAAAAGCGTTATTAGAAAAAAAGACAAGCTTTATTTTAGAATGCAAAAAAGCATCGCCCTCTAAAGGTTTGATCAGAAAAGATTTTGATCTGTTAAAAATAGCCAAGACTTATGAAAAATTTGCCTCCTGCGTTTCAGTTTTAGCTGATTCTAAATATTTTTTAGGCTCTTATGAAAACATTAAGATTGTTTCGCAGCATTCCACCAAGCCCATTTTATGCAAAGACTTTATCATTGACGCTTTTCAAATCAAACTCGCTAGAATGATGGGAGCTGATGCGGTGCTTTTAATGTTAAGCGCGTTAGATGATAAAAATTATTTAGCGCTCTTTAACCTCGCCAAATCCTTAAACATGAGCGTGTTAACTGAAGTTTCCAACAAGCAAGAAATTGAACGCTTGCTCAAACTCCAATACGACATTATAGGCATCAATAACAGGGATTTACACACCTTAAAAACCGATATTTTTCACACGCTAGAATTACGCCCCTTATTGCCTAAAGACACGCTCATTATCAGTGAGTCCGGTATTTATTCGCATGCGCAAATCAAAGCCCTAGCCTCTTATGTGAATGGTTTTTTAGTGGGTAGCTCTTTAATGAAAGAAAAGGATTTGAAAAAAGCATGCATTAAATTGATTTTAGGCGAAAATAAAGTGTGCGGGCTTACAAGGATTAAAGACGCTAAAGCCGTTTATAAAAACCATTTCATTTATGGGGGTTTGATTTTTGAAAAATCTTCGCCCAGATATATCAAGCCTAAAGAAGCCTTAAAAATCACAAAAGCGGTTAAAAAACTGGATTTTGTAGGCGTGTTTGTGAAAGATAAAATTAAAAAAATTCAAAAAATCGTTAAAAAGCTTGATTTAAAAGCGGTGCAGCTTTATGACTATTCGCCTAAAAAAATCGCTCAATTAAAAAAAGTGCTCCCTAAAACTTGCGCGATTTGGCAAGTAGTGAGCGTGATGAACGCTAAAGATTTAGCGCCTAAAATTCAAGAAGCCTCTCTGATTTTATACGACACTAAAGGGGATAAAATGGGAGGCAATGGCGTGAGTTTTGATTGGGGTATTTTAGAAAATGTCAAAACGCCTTTCATGTTAGCTGGTGGGCTTAATTTGGATAATATTCAAAAAGCCTTGAAAGTTAAAGCGTTGGGTTTGGATTTCAATTCAGGTTTAGAAACAAGCCCTGGGATTAAAAATAAGGATAAAATCAAGCGATTAGCCCGAATTTTAAGAGAGTATTAAAATGAATAAAAAAGCGTATTTTGGGGAGTTTGGAGGGAGTTTTGTTTCAGAATTGTTAGTGCCTGCATTAAGAGAATTAGAACAGGCGTTTGATGCGTGTTTGAAAGATGAGAAATTCCAAAAAGAATATTTCCATCTTTTAAAAGATTTTGTGGGCCGTCCTAGCCCCTTAACCTTGTGTCAAAATATCGTTTCTAACCCTAAAGTTAAGCTTTATCTAAAACGAGAAGATTTAATCCATGGCGGGGCACATAAGACTAATCAGGCTTTAGGGCAAGCCCTTTTAGCCAAAAAAATGGGTAAAAAAAGGATCATTGCTGAAACAGGTGCTGGGCAGCATGGCGTGGCGACGGCTATCGCTTGTGCGTTGTTGGGTTTAAAATGCGTGATTTTTATGGGGACTAAAGACATCAAGCGCCAGGAAATGAATGTTTTTAGAATGCGCTTATTAGGCGCTGAAGTCAGAGAGGTTAATTCAGGGAGCACGACGCTTAAAGACGCTGTGAATGAGGCCTTAAGGGATTGGGCGAGCAGTTACAAGGACACGCATTATTTGCTAGGCACAGCCGCCGGGCCACACCCTTACCCTACGATGGTTAAAACCTTTCAAAAGATGATAGGCGATGAGGTTAAAAGCCAAATTTTAGAAAAAGAAAACCGCTTGCCTGATTATGTTATCGCATGCGTTGGAGGGGGGTCTAACGCTATAGGGGTATTTAGCGCATTTTTAAACGACAAAGAGGTTAAACTCATAGGCGTAGAGCCAGCAGGTTTAGGGCTAGAAACCAATAAGCATGGGGCGACTTTGAATAAGGGGCGTGTGGGGATTTTGCATGGGAATAAAACCTATCTTTTACAAGATGATGAAGGCCAGATTACAGAAAGCCATAGCATTAGCGCCGGGCTTGATTATCCAGGAGTGGGGCCAGAACACAGCTATTTAAAAGAAAGCGGGCGCGCGATTTATGAAAGTGCAAGCGATCTTGAAGCGCTAGAAGCCTTTAGTTTGTTGTGCAAAAAAGAAGGCATTATCCCGGCGCTAGAAAGCTCACACGCTTTAGCGTATGCCTTAAAACTCGCTCAAAAATGCGAAGAAGAAAGCATCATTGTGGTGAATTTAAGCGGTCGTGGGGATAAGGATTTAAGCACCGTTTATAACGCTTTAAAAGGGGGTTTAAAATGAGGTATAAAAACATGTTTGAAACCTTAAAAAAACAAGAAAAAATGGCGTTTATCCCGTTTGTAACCTTGGGCGATCCTAATTATGAATGGAGTTTTGAAATCATTAAAACCTTAATCACTAGCGGGGTGAGCGCTTTAGAGTTGGGTTTTGCTTTTTCTGATCCGGTAGCGGATGGCGTTACCATACAAGCGAGCCATTTAAGGGCGTTAAAACATGCTAGCATGGCTAAAAATTTCCAGCTTTTAAGGGCGATCAGAGATTACAATCCCCACATTCCCATAGGGCTTTTAGCGTATGCGAATCTCATTTTTTCTTATGGCGTGGATAATTTTTACGCCCAAATCAAAGAATGCGGCGTGGATAGCGTTTTAATAGCGGATATGCCCCTAATAGAAAAAGAATTAGTCATCAAATCCGCTCAAAAACACCAAATCAAGCAGATCTTTATCGCCAGCCCTAATGCGAGCAGTAAAGATTTAGAACAAGTCGCCATGCATTCGCAAGGCTATATCTACACTTTAGCCAGGAGTGGGGTTACAGGGGCGAGCCATACTTTAAAAAATGACGCAAGCACTATTATTAAAACCTTAAAAACCTTTAGCCCTACCCCAGCCTTACTGGGCTTTGGCATTTCTCAAAAAGAACACATCAAAAACGCTAAAGAAATGGGCGCTGATGGCGTGATTTGCGGCTCAGCGTTAGTCAAAATCATAGAAGAAAATTTAAACAATGAAAACGCCATGCTAGAAAAAATTAAAGGGTTTATAGGAGGAATGATTTTTTAAGGCTTTTAGGCTTTGTTGTGTCAAGAATTAAAGATTATAGACTAACAATCATCAGGCTTTATTGCATGCGTGTTATTATGGCGTTAGCGTAGAAATTACCGCCATAAGCCTAACAACAATATAAAAGTAACCTTGTAGTGTGGTTGATAGCGGCTTAAATCGCAGGTATTTTGATAATAAAAAAGGCTAATTTTCATATATTAAGCCATAAGCGACTATGGTCTTTTTAGGGTGTTAGAAACCCCTTTTACTTTGCCTAGTTTTAAAGGGGAGCAAATCTCGCTTTTTAGCTTAGATCTTAAAGCCCAATTCACTTCTAAAAACCTCAAATACCCCTTAAAAAACTTGCGTTTAAAAACGCTCTTTTCTGGCTCGCTCAATGAAGCTACAGATAGTTATTTTAGCCTTAGCTCTACACCTAAATCGGTAGTGCTGGTGTATCAAAAGTTCTTATAAGCGGGTTTTGTTAGGCAAGTTTTTGTCTGTATATTGTGTCAAGTTAAGAAGCGTTTGAGTTAGCAAGTAGAGAAAGATTGATTCAGTTTCGCTTTGCGTGGAAGTGGTAGGTTTAGTGTTTTTAATGCACACTGCGTGGCGGACACAATAATAGGAGTTCATATTTTTTCAACAAAACCACTACAAAGCGAACAAATCAACCCAATACCTATATCGGCTAAAATAAAGCAGTTTAGCATAAACGAATAGCCAATATCTAGCGTGTCTCAAAATACGCTTGAATCCATCTGGCTCAATCTCCAGCAGTTGGATTTCTTAAAATCATCAAACCAATTAGAAGTCTTAATAAAAATGTAAGGAATACCGCTCAATTAAAGGGTGGGATAAAAGCCAGTGTGAGTTTTGAGTTTATTTTGATTTTTTAAACAATTACACAAATTCTGACCATATTTTTTCACACAAAAAGCTTCCACTTTTAAAGCAAGTTCTGTGAACAATTCTTTACCAAATTCCATTTTTTTCTCCAAATGTTGAACTTGAAAATTAAAATGGGGTTTTTAGTTACTTTATTTTTGCAGTTTGGAGGTTATCGCTTAACTAACGCCAAGCTCTTTTATATTTTGATTACAGAAAATGCTTTTTAGATTTTTTAAATTTCATGATCAATAAAACAAAGTCAAAGCTTTTGAGTGCTTCTTTTAAAATAAGATAAAATCAAAGCGATAACCACCAACCAAGACTAAATCTTGGTTAGCAGTTTATTAAATTTCACACAAATTCAATGGTAGCTAGAGTGGAAGCGTCCCCTCTTCTAAAAGTGGTGCGTTGGATCCTGGTGTATCCGCCATTTCTTTGGGCGTATTTGGGCGCGATTTCAGTTACAAGCTTGTGGGTGGCTTCTTTGTTTTGCAAATACGCAAAAACATGGCGGTGCGCATTAAAATCGCCAACACGAGCCGCTGTCGTTAATTTCTCAATGTAACTGCGCAACTCCTTAGCTTTATAAATCCCTGTTTCAATTTTGTTATGCTCAATCAAAGCGATCGCTAAATTCTTTAATAACGCCTTTCTGTGCGAGCTGGTTCTCCCAAGCTTGCGGTATCCGTGTTTGTGTCTCATCAGTCGTTGCCTCCTTTATCTTCTAATTTTTCTAATCTTTTCTTTAAACTCTCTCTTTGTTCATGGCTTAATTCTGTGCCTACCGGATAGCCCAAATCATTCAATTTTTCAGCGATTTCATCATAGGATTTTTTACCCATGTTTTTCACGCCTTTAAGCTCTTCTTCGCTCATCAACACGAGTTCGCCCACATACTTGATGCCGATTTTATCCAAGCAGTTAAAACACCTAGCGCTCAAATTCATGCTTTCAATCTTAGCGCTCAAGTCTTTAGCGTCATCTCTTTGAGCGTAATCGCCTGAATATTCCGTGTTAGCAATGGGTTTTTCACCAAAAACGCCCAGTTGCTTGCTCATCACTTTCACCGCTGATAAAAACGCTTTATAAGGGTCAATCTGCCCGTCTGTTTCAATATTAAAAATGATTTTTTCATAGTTAGGATCGCCCTCAACCAAAACGTTTTCAATCTCATAAACGACATTTTTAATCGGCGTGAAAGATCCGTCTAGCGGCATGTAGCCCTCAGGCATCAATTCCCTTGTGTTTTCGCTTGGGACATACCCCATTCCTTTATAGATAATGAGCGAAAAATTCAATTGAGCGTCTTCGTTGATTGTCGCTAGGGGCATTTCCGGATTGACGATTTCTATATGCTCAGAATTCAAATCCCTAGCCCTAAGCTCCATAGGCCCTTTAAAAGAATAATCCACCACAACCGATTGGTTTTCTAAAGAGCTATCCTGCCCCACTAACGCCTTAGCTATAAAGCGGATATTCTTTAAATTCATGATAAAAAGCGACACATCTTCAGTAACTCCCCTTAATGAGTCAAACTCATGATGCACGCCTTCAATCTTTAAACCTACAGGAGCATACCCCACAGAGCTTAAAAGCAAGAGTCTTCTAATAGGATGAGCAAGCGTAACAGCGTAACCAAACTCAAATGGAGCCAGAGAAATCTTAACCCGATTGCCCTCTTTCTCTAGCACCTTAATTTCTGATGGGATCAAAGGTGCTGTTTTGATAACTTTCATGCTCTAACCCCTTACTTAGAATACAATTCTACAATGAGTCTTTCTTCAATAGGGACAACCACTTCTTCTCTTTCAGGGTAGCGGGTGAAGATGCCGTATTTTTTATCTTTTTCCACATCAATCCATGGCACAATCCCTGTTTGAGCTGTCAATTCCATCGCACGCACCACTTGAGGGTTGCTCTTGGTTTTTTCTTTGATCTCAATTTTTTGCCCTGAACGCACGAAATAAGAGGGAATGTCCAAACGCTTACCATCCACAAGCACATGCCCATGCGTTACCAATTGCCTAGCAGAGCTTCTAGTGGTCGCAAACCCCATGCGATAGACAACATTGTCCAATCTTCTTTCAATCAAACGGATAAGGTTTTCACCCGTATTGCCGTCCAAACGATTGGCTTCCACAAAAATACTCCTGAATTGCTTTTCAGAAATGCCATACATCATTTTAGCTTTTTGCTTTTCTTTCAACTGCAACCCGTAATCAGAAGTCTTAGCGCGTCTTTGCCCATGCTGGCCTGGCCCATAAGCCCTCTTATCTAGTGCGCTCTTCCCGCTCAATCGCCTCTCACCCTTTAAAGCTAAAGAAACCCCAAAACGCCTTTCTAATCTTTCTACTGCGCCTCTATATCTTGCCATAAAGCCTCCTTACACTCTTCTTCTTTTAGGGGGTCTGCAACCATTATGAGGGAGCGGGGTGATGTCTTTAATCCAAAGCACTTTAACGCCCTCTGTCGCGCCCACGCTCTTAATAGCGGTCTCACGCCCACTGCCTGGCCCTTGAACCTTAATGCCCACTTCTTTAACGCCATGCTCTTTAGCCTTGCTTAGGGCGCTTTCTACAGCTTGTTGGGCCGCATAAGGGGTGGATTTTTTAGAGCCTTTAAACCCTAAACCACCCGCCGTGCTCCAACAAATCACATTACCCATTTCATCAGTGATAGTGATGTTGGTATTATTAAAGGTCGCTGAAATATAAACAACCCCTCTAGCAATGTTCTTTTTGACTACTTTCTTTTTAGCCACTACATTTCTCTTAGCCATTAAATCATCATCTCCTTATCCGCTACTTGCTGCCCACGGTTTTTTTCTTACCCTTACGAGTCCTAGCGTTATTTTTAGTGGTTTGGCCTCTTACAGGAAGACCCTTACGATGCCTGATCCCACGATAATTCCCTAAGTCCATTAAAGATTTAATATCCATTTGAACTTTTTTACGCAAATCGCCCTCTACTAAGTAGCTTTGCTGGATTTTTTTAGCGATACTAGACACTTCATCTTCGCTCAATTCATGCACGCGTTTGTCAAAAGAAATGCCTACCGCTTCTAAAATCTCTCTGGAACTCTTAAGCCCAATCCCATAAATATAGGTAAGGGCATACTCTACTCTTTTCTTTTTTGGTAAATCCACACCAGCAATCCTTGCCATGCTTTATCCTTGTCTTTGTTTGTGTTTAGGGGTAGCGCAGATCACTCTAATCACGCCCCTTCTTTTAATAATTTTGCACTTATCGCACATCTTTTTCACTGATGGCCTGACTTTCATGATTTTTCTCCTTTGAAAAAATTAGGCACTACTAAAAACTTTTATACTAACATATTTTCATTGAAATAACCCTTAAATTATTTATATCTAAAAGTTATCCGGCCTTTGTCTAAGCTATAGGGCGTAAGCTCTAGCTTGACCCTATCGCCTAAAGCAATCCTAATATAGTGCATGCGCATCTTTCCAGAAATACGGCACAACACCACATGCTTATTGTCTAACTCCACCTTAAAAGTGGCGTTAGGCAACGCCTCAATCACTTTCCCATCCACTTCTATAACATCATCTCTTGCCATTAACGCTCCGTAAGAATCACTGCTTTATTGCCAACTATGGCGATGGTATGCTCATGGTGGCTTGTGTTAAGCCCATCCACTGAAACCACGCTCCACTTATCCGCTAGTATTTTAGGCTCGCCCTGTTTTTGACACACCATAGGCTCTAAGCAAAATACCATGCCCTCTTTGATTTTAGGGCCGCTATTAGCTTTGACGCCTTTCTCTAGGTAGTTGGGGATTTCTGGCTCTTCATGGGGTTTTTTACCAATGCCATGCCCGCAAAATCCTTTCAAAGGCACAAAGCCCCTTTCTGTAATAGCGCCCTCTAAAATCTGACTTAATTCTTTAAAATGCATGCCCACTCTAATTGAATTAATGGCATGCATCAAGCTCTCTTTAGAGCAAGCGAGCAATTTTTCATCTTGCGGACTTATTGCGCCTATGGGAAGCGTGAGGGCTGAATCGCCATAATAGCCATCCACCTCCACCCCCAAATCCAAGCCTATAATATCCCCTTCTTGTAAAACATAATCCGTAGGAATGCCATGAATAACCACCTCATTTAAGGACATGCACACAGAGTTAGGGAAACCATACAACCCCTTAAAAGCAGGCCTAGCATGCGAGGATTTAATAAAATCTTCAGCCATTTTATCCAGCTCCAAAAGTGAAACCCCAGGCCTTACTTCTCGCTCTAAAAGGGCTAACGCTTGAGCGGTTAATTCCCCGGCTTTTCTTAGAGCTTTGATTTCTTTTGGGCTTTTAATAGAGATTGCCATTAAAAGCCTACCGCGCTTAAAGTTTTATACTTGCTCATATAAATTTGCGCTTCAATCTTTTTCATGGTGTCAATAGCGACCTGAACCACAATCAGCACCGCCGTGCCTCCAAAGTAAAAAGGCACGCCCATAGCCTTAACCAAAATCCAAGGCACGGTAGAAATGAGCGCTAAATACAATGAACCCCACAAAGTGAGCTTACTCGCTACAGAATTTAAAAACGATGAAGTCCCCTCTCCAGGCCTAAGCCCTGGAACATACCCGCCATTACGCCTTAAATTATCCGCAATATCCTTAGAATTGAACACGATAGAAGAATAAAAGTAAGCAAAAAAGATAATGAGCAAGAACATCAAAATATTATACGCATACCCTTGCGGGCTTAAAAAATCCGCAATCGCTTGCAAGGTTTTGTTGCTTGTGGCTTGCTGTAAAATCGTAGAAGGGAACACGAGCAAAGCTGAAGCGAAAATAGGAGGGATCACCCCGCTTAAATTCAACTTAATGGGAATGTAATTCATGATGCGCTTGTTTTGGTTTTGCATCACCACTTTACGCGCATAAGAAATAGGGATCCTGCGCTCAGCTAATTCCACATAGATGATCGCAAAAATAGTCGCTAAAACAATCAGTACAATACCAATGAGCATTAAGATATTAATAACGCCCGTATTGACCAAATTGAATGTGCCTGAAATAGCTGATGGGATCCCTGAAACAATCCCGGCAAAGATAATAAGGCTAATCCCATTCCCCACGCCCCTTTGCGTGATTTGCTCCCCTATCCACATGAGCAGCATCGTCCCTGTAAGCATAGAAAACGCTGAAACGATCATAAAGACTTGCATATCAATCATGATCGCTCCATTGGCTCCTCCACTAATGCTCCTTAAGCCCACTGATACGCTCACCGCTTGGATTAGGGTGATTAAAATGGTCAAATAGCGCACAATTTGCATGTATTTTTGCATGCCGTCTCGCTCTTTTTTCATTTTAGCCAGGTTAGGGAAAGTCGCACTCAAAAGCTCCATGATAATGGAAGAAGTGATATAGGGCATGATACCCAAAGAGATGATGCTCAAGCGAGAAACCGCATTCCCGCTAAACATGTTAAACAACCCCAAAGCGTTGTTGGAATTGCTGTCAAAAAAAGCCTTGATCGCTGCTAAATCTACGCCAGGAATGGGGATATAAGCTAAGACTCTGTAGAGAAATAAAAAACCCAAAGTGATGAGTATCTTACTAGCAATGGCTTTATTCATAACCTATTCCTCTTAAATCAAGCTGATACAACAGGGGCATTACTTCTGCCCGCTTGTTTTGATTCTCTCATCTTTAATTTTAGAAGCCAAGTTTTTAGCGTCTTTACCAATCAACTTCACGCCTTCAATATAAAGGGGGAAATGGTGTAAAGCGCGCAAGCTTGAAAAAGTGATTTCTTCTAAATTTTTAATCGCTTCATTCTTTTCCACATTGATAGAATAGATATGAGAATCTTTAGTCCTAAAACCTATTTTAGGCAAACGGCGTTGTAAGGGTTGTTGCCCTCCTTCAAAGCCTCTTTTAGCCTTATAGCCTGTCCTTGCAGTTTGGCCTTTACCGCCCCTTGTGGCAGTTTTTCCCATGCCGCTTCCTTGACCACGGCCCACTCGTTTGATCTTTTTAACGCTACCTTTAGCGGGTTTTAAATTTTCTAATCCCATTATCATATCTCCTTTTTAACTACGCCTTGATTTTCGCTAAAGCGTCAAAAGTCGCGCGCACCACATTATAGGGGTTGTTGGAGCCTAAAGATTTGGTTAGAATATCCTTAATGCCTGCTAATTCCACGATAGGGCGCGTTGAACCCCCAGCAATCACTCCCGTTCCCTCACTTGCCGGTTTGAGTAAAATACGGCTTGCGTTGTATTTATGCTCAATATCATGAGCGATAGTCGTACCTTTAATCGTTACATGAATTAGGTTTTTAAACGCATCATCTACCGCTTTTTTAATCGCATCAGGGACTTCTTTAGCCTTGCCTAAACCAAAGCCTACAAGCCCATTTTTATTGCCCACAACCACTAAAGCGTTAAAACGAAACCGCCTACCGCCTTTAACCACTTTGGTTACACGGCCAATATTCACGACGACTTCTTGAAACTCTTCTCTGTTAATCTCTTCCATACCTTTCCTTTCTGTCATAGAGCGATCCCATTCTCTCTCAAGCTTTCAGCAAACGCTGCCACCACGCCATGATAGAGGTAACCATTCCTGTCATAAACCGCTCGCTCAATCCCTGCTTTTTTCAATTCTTCAGCAAAGAGAGCGCCTAATTTTTTAGCGTCTTCTTGCGTGTTTTTAAAGCCCATTTTCCTGCCGTCAATATGCGTTATAGTGCTTTGCTTCACATCATCAATCGCTTGCGCATAGAAATAGCGATTCGAACGAAAAACGCTCACCCTAGGCCTTAAATTATCGCCCAAGAGTTTGCTTTTAATCCTTAATTTTCGGCGATCTCTTAAGGCTTTCTTTTTATACAATGCTTTCGCGTTCATCACTCCACCTTATTTATTTTTTAGCTGTTTTACCAGCTTTTCTAATAATGACTTCATTGCTGTATTTCACGCCCTTGCCCTTGTATGGCTCTGGGGGTCTGAAGCTCCTGATTTCAGCGGCGACTTGCCCTACTTTTTGCTTATCGCTCCCTTTGATAGTGATCGTGTTTTTTTCCACCACCATTTCAATCCCTGCTGGAATGGGGTATTTCACCGGGTGGCTAAAACCCAAACTCAAATCCAAAGTTTTATTACCCAAAGCCACCTTATAGCCCACGCCATTGACTTCTAAAGTCTTACTGAAACCAGTGCTTAAGCCTGTTACAATGTTGTTGGCTAACGCCCCATAAGTCCCCCAATAAGCCCTAGACTGCGCGTCTTCGCCCACAGGCTGGAAGCTCAATTGGTTGTTTTCAAGCGTGATTTTCACTCGGTTGTGAGTTTCTAACTCATGCTTTTCTTTGCTGTTTTTAAAAAGAAGCTTACTCCCTTCCACGCTCGCTTGCACAGAGCTTGGAATTTCAATGATTCTTTTCCCAATTCTTGACATTTTCAATCCTTTACCAAATGCTGCAAAGCACTTCGCCACCGACATTTTGTCTGTAAGCTTCTTCGTTAGTGATCACCCCTTTAGAAGTGCTTACCACAATCACGCCATAGCCATTTTTAAAGCGCTTCAACTCGTTTTTTTGCTTATACACACGACGACCAGGCTTGCTTAAGCGCTTCACTTCGCTGATTTTTGAATGCCCTTTTTCATCATAAGCCAATTGCACATAAACCGATTGTTTCTTGTCTTTATCTTTGACATTGAAATCTTTAATGAAACCTTTTTCTTTAAAAATCTCTAAAATAGAAACCACGATCTTTGCGTAATAAAGCTGTGTGAATTCTAAGCGGCGCATAGAAGCGTTTCTCAAACGAGTTAATGAATCTGCAATTATATCATTTACCATATCTTATCCTTACCAACTGGCTTTTCTCAAGCCTGGGATGAGTCCCTCACTGCCCATTTTCCTTAGGCACACCCTACAAAGTCCAAAATCCCTATAAACCGAATGAGGTCTCCCACAAATGCGGCATCTGGTATAAGCCCTTACTTGAAATTTTGGTTTCCTTTGAGCCTTTGCTATCATTGATTTTTTAGCCATATTAACCCCTTATCTCACTTTTGCAAAAGGCAATCCAAGCAATTCTAACAACTTGAACGCTTCTTTATCGTTGTCTGTAGAAGTTACCATAGTGATGTTCATGCCATGACTGACCATAATATCATCATAAACCACTTCCGGGAAAATCAACTGCTCATTGATCCCAAAGGTGTAATTCCCACGCCCATCAAAACCATTTCGTGAAATCCCTCTAAAGTCTTTCACTCTGGGCAATGAAATCACAATCAGCTTCTCTAAGAAATTATACATGCGTTTATTCCTTAAGGTAACTTTCGCCCCTACCGCCATGCCTTCTCTGATCTTAAAGCCTGCAACGGATTTTTTCGCTTTAGTGATAACCGCTTTTTGCCCTGCAATCAAAGAAATCGTTTGCGCGATATTTTGCATGATTTTCATGTCTTTTGCATGAGCCCCAGCGCCCACGCTGATAACGATTTTTTCTAGCTTGGGTAAAAGCATGGGGTTTTTGATGTCCAATTCTTGAGCGAGTTTTGCCCTCACTTCATTTTGATAAAATTGTTTCAAACCAAACATGTATCCAACTCCTTAGGCTTTCTTCACATTGGAAATGTGCATGGGCTTTTCTTTATGGATAAAGCCCCCTTTAGGGTTATCATCAGTAGGTTTAATCGCTTTTTTCACCACTTTACACCCTTCAACAACCACTTGAGAAGTCTTAGGCAACACCGCTAAAACCTTAGCGACCTTACCCTTATCGTCTCCTGCAATGACTTTCACCATGTCATTTTTTTTGATTTCGCTTTTCATTATACAACCTCCGGCGCTAGAGAAATAATTTTCATGAAATTAGCGTAACGCACTTCTCGGCTCACTGGCCCAAAAATCCTTGTGCCAACCGGATCTTTTTTAGCGTCCAAAATCACTGCCGCATTGTCATCAAAACGCACCAAAGAACCATTTTTCCTTTGGATTTCTTTTTTCGTTCTCACCACAACGGCTTTGACTACTTGACCGCGTTTCACCTTGCCATTAGGGATAGCTTTTTTCACAGAAGCCACGATCACGCTACCCACGCTCGCATAGCGTTTGTGACTGCCTCCTAACACCTTAATACACATGATTTCTTTAGCGCCGCTATTGTCAGCGACATTCAATCTTGTAAAACTCTGTATCATGCTTATACTCCCACTACTAAAATTTCTTTAAGCGTGAAGGACTTGGTTTTAGAAAGCGGTCTGCACTCAATCGCGCTCACAAAATCCCCTACTTTCACCTGATTGTTTTCATCATGGATGGTGTATTTTTTGAACTTTTTAACAATCTTGCGGTATTTTTCATGCACCACTTTTCTTTCCACAAGAATCACAGCACTTTTTTCAGCAAACTTACTGATAACCCTGCCTTGCACCAGCCTTTTATGCGGCTCTTTCGTATTCATTGCTTACCCTTTTTTACTCAACGCTAGAAGAATAATGCGCATTAATGGCCGTGTTAATGCGAGCGATATTTCTTCTGGCTTTCTTAATCTCGTTAGGATTACTCAATTGCATAGCCTTTAACTTAACGCGCAACTCAAAAAGCTCCGCTTTCTTAGCATGCAACAACTCTTCTAATTCCTTGATACTCTTATCTTTCAATTCAGTATATTTCATTTTCGCTCTCACAAGTTACAATTTTGGTTTTAAAAGGAAGTTTGCTCTGAGCTAACGCTAAAGCTTCTCTTGCTAGTCCTTCTTCAATGCCTAGCATTTCATAAACGATTCTGCCCGGCTTGATATTCATCACCCATTTTTCCACAGAGCCTTTACCTTTACCCATCCTGGTTTCTAAAGGCTTAGCGGTCAAAGGCTTATCGGGAAATACTCTGATCCACACCTTACCCGCTCTTTTAATGTGCCTTGTCATGGCCACCCTTGCGGATTCAATCTGGCGTGAATCAATTCTCCCATGCTCTATGGCTTTAATCGCAATATCCCCAAACGCAATAGAGTTACCACGATGGGCTTTCCCACGATTGCGCCCTTTCATTTGCTTTCTGTATTTTGTTCTTTTTGGCATTAACATGATTATTGCCTCCCTCTTCTGCTTCTTCTAGGCTCTCTTTCTTCTTTAGCCTCTTCTTTTTTCTCAAATTGGATACCTTTTTGCAAAACTTCCCCTTTGAAAATCCACACTTTCACGCCAATAATACCATATACCGTCATCGCTTCAGCAAAGCCATAATCAATCTTAGCCCTTAAGGTATGTAAAGGCACGCGCCCTTCCATATACCATTCGGTGCGAGCGATTTCAGCCCCTGCTAAACGACCAGAAACGCGCACCTTGATCCCTTTAGCGCCGGATTTTAACGCCGCTTGCATGACTTTTTTCATCGCGCGGCGGAAAGCGACCCTTTTTTCTAATTGGGTAGCTACATTTTCTGCGGCTAGTTGGGCGTCAGCTTGGGGGCGTTTGACTTCTTTAATATTAATGGAGACTTCTTTTTTGATGAGCGTTTTTAAGCCTTCTTTGACTTTTTCAATATCCACGCCTTTTTTACCAATGATAAGCCCTGGGCGAGCCGCTACGACCGTAACGCGCAGTTTTTTAGCCGCTCTTTCAATCACAATCTCGCTCACGCCGGCATAATAAAGCTCTTTTTTAAGGAATTTCCTAATCTTATTGTCTTCATCAATATTGCTTGGAGCGGTGCGAGCGCTAGGGAACCATCTAGAAGTCCAATTCCTATTAATACCTAATCTTAAACCTACCGGATTAACTTTTTGTCCCATGCCCTACTTACCTTCTGCTTGATTTTTTTTATGGCTTTTAGAAGATTTCATTTCTTTCCCTTCTGCTACTTCTACGAATACATGAGATGTTGGCTTCCTAATGGCTGTGGCTCTGCCTTTAGCCCTTGGAATGGAGCGCCTAAGCACAGGGCCAGCATCCACTCTGCAAGAAACAATCAGAGCGCTCTTGGCGTCTAAAGAGCCGTTAGCGACCGCAGAAGCCACCACTTTTGAAAGCACTCTAGCCGCTTTATTGGGCGTAAATTCCAAACTAGCGATCGCTAATTCAGCGTTCATGCCTTGAATCTGTCTTGCAATCAATCTGGCTTTAGTAGGAGATAACCGCACAAATCTTAATAACGCTTTACTCATTCTACCCCCTTACTTGCCAATCTTTTTTTGGACACTGCCTTTGTGCCCTTTAAAAGTTCTTGTAGGAGCGAATTCCCCTAACTTATAACCCACATGGTTTTCTGTGATATACACAGGGACAAAAACCCTGCCGTTATGCACATTATAAGTAAAACCAATCATTTCAGGCAAAATGGTGCTTCTTCTAGACCATGTTTTAATCGGGCGGTTATCCTTACCCTCTTTTGCCTTGAGCGTTTTTTTCATCAAGTGGTCGTCTATAAAAGGACCCTTTTTAATTGACCTAGACATTTTTTAACCCTTTATTTATGTTTCTTTCTGGAAATGATGAGCTTGTCGCTAGCTTTTTTCTTTCTAGTTTTATAGCCCTTAGCTGGAGTGCCCCAAGGCGATACAGGATGACCGCTTGTCCCTGTTTTACCCTCACCCCCACCATGCGGGTGATCCACTGGGTTCATCGCGCTCCCACGAGTTTGCGGGCGGATGCCTCTGTGGCGGTTACGCCCTGCCTTACCGATAGAGACATTGATAAAATCCTCATTCCCTACCACGCCAACACTCGCCATGCATTCGCTCAAAATGTAGCGCATTTCAGAGCTTGGCATCCTAAGAATGGTGTATTTATTTTCCCTACCCATGATTTGAGCGCTCATCCCAGCGCTTCTGGCTAATTGCCCGCCAGCCCCCGGATGCATTTCAATGTTATGCACCACCGTCCCTATAGGGATATTTTTTAACTTCATCGCAAAGCCCACTTTAATATCCAAACCGCCTTCAGCAGCGATAACGCTATCGCCCACTTTCAAACCGCTTGGCTGTAAGATATAGCGTTTGTCCCCATCAGGATAGACCACAAGAGCGATGCGTGCGTTTCTGTAGGGATCATACTCAATCGCAGCCACTTTCCCTTCAATGTTGTATTTGTTGCGCTTGAAATCAATAATGCGATAGAGTTTTTTAGCCCCTCTCTCTTTGTGGCGGCTAGTGATTCGCCCGTTATTGTTTCTCCCTGCTGTTGCTTTAAGCTTAGTGAGTAAGCCTTTGACACTGCTTTTTGCGGTAATGTCTTTAGAGTCCAACACCGACATGAAGCGTCTGCTTGGGGTGTAGGGCTTATAAGTTTTAATCGCCATAACGCTTTCTCCTTTCTACGCGCCAAGGGCGGCAATGCTAGCGCCCTCTGGAACTTTCACATAAAATTTCTTAAACGACTTTCTTTGTCCAAGCTTTCCTCTAAAGCGTTTCACCTTACCTTCTTGTTTCAAAGAATTGATTTTCAAAGGCTCAAAGCCAAAGTAAGTTTTAAACACTTCTTTGAGCTGGTTTTTAGTTACATGTTGAGCCGTTTGAACCACTAAAACACCTTTTTCTTGCAATCCTAATGACTTTTCAGTGTAAAGAATTGACTTTATATCCATGATGTCTGCCATTTTTTACTCCTCTGTCTTATCTTGCACCACATGCTGAAACGCTGCTTCTTCCATCACCACAGAGCTAAACGCCGCTAAAAGATAAGCGTTTAACTCGCTCACATCAACAATAAGGCATTTTTTAAGGTTGCTAAAGGCTAACTCGGTGTATTCGTCCATGTTCATGCACACAAACAAAGTGTCTCGTTGCTCCAAAGCCTGGAACATTTGATTGGCTTCTTTAGTCAAATGCTTTCTTTTGTTGTCTTCAACCACGCCTTTTATAGCGATTTTTTCCACCACAAAAAGCTTATTCGCTTGCGCTTTTTCTTCTAAAGCGTATTCTAAAGCCAAGCGTTTTTGTTTTTTGTTGATTTTAAGGTTGTAATTGCGCTCATTCGTAGCCCCATGAGAGACACCTCCACCCACAAACACAGGCGAAGTGATGCTCCCTGCTCTGGCTCTTCCGCCCCCTTTTTGCGCCCAAGGCTTCCTACCGCCCCCGCTCACTTCAGCGCGGTTTTTACTTTTAGCGGTATTAGCGCGCGCAGAAGATAAATAATGTTTCACGTAAAGATAGAGGTTATGGCTGTTGATACTCTCATATCTTTTAGGTAACTCCACGCTACCCTTTTCTTTCAAATGGCTGTCTAAAACGATGGCCTTACTCATATCAAACCCTTTATATTATATTCAATGTATGGTTTTATACCGCTCTAATGCGTCCATAAGCCCCAGAAAAGCCGGCCACTGAACCCTTTAGCACTAACACCATACTTTCTTTATCAAAAGAGAGCACCTCGTTTTGGCAAGTAACTAGCTCATTGCCATAATGCCCTGCCATTTTCCTACCCTTTTGCACTCTTCCTGGCCATTCTCTGTTACCAATAGAACCAGGGCGGCGATGGAATCGGCTCCCATGCGCTGCAGGCCCGCCTTGGAAATTCCAACGCTTCATCACCCCCGCAAAGCCTCTCCCCTTCGTTTTAAAGCTCGCTTTAACCCTTTTAAGCGTTTCTAAAGCACTCAAATCCAAATCGCCCAACTCTTGTTGTTGGGAAGCTTTTAAGGTAGCGAAATGGTTGAACTCTTTGCTGAGTTGGTATTTCTTTTGCTGGCCTTCAATCGCCTTATTGTGTTTTTTATGCATCGCATAGGCCACTAAAGCTTTCCCGTTTTCTAGCTGGCACACTTTCGCTTGCAAGACTTTAAGCAAGGTTACAGGCGTGCTGTTAGCATCAATCGTGCGGCTCATGCCTATCTTTTGAACTAAAAATTCCATATCTAACCCTTATTTTATTATCTGCGTTAGGACTACTTCGTTTCCATAGAAGTTACTTCTACATCCACTTCAGGAGCTAAATCCAACTTCATCAAGCTATCCACGGTTTCTGGGGTAGCCGAGATAATATCAATCAACCGGCTATAAACCCTAATCTCAAACTGCTCTCTTGAATCCTTATTGACATGCGGGGAGCGTAAAACGGTGTAACGCTTATTCTTAGTCGGTAAAGGGATAGGCCCTCTAATTTCAGAACCTGAACGCTTTACGGCCTCCACGATAGCCACAACAGAGCGATCCAACACTCTATGGTCATAAGCTTTGAGCTTCAACCTGATTTTTTCCATAAACTCTCCTAAAAGAACTCGTTTCATTCGTTACTCAAAACAGAATAAAACAATAAAATAAAAACTGAAATACTACTCAAAATGCACCATTTAGTCAATAACTTTTGCTATTTTTAGGGCTTTTTAGAGATTTTTACTTCCTTTTTATAAGGAAATATAAAAAATGCGCTACGATTATCTCAATTTAATCTCATTTGAAAGGAAGCTCATGCCCCTTTCTTGCTTGCACCCTTTTGGGCCTTTTGAAACCCCTAAAGAGCCAGCTTTAAACAACCCACTTTTAAAACCGCCTTTAAGCGATAAAATCTGTCTTTTAGGGCCAATGAAATCCGGTAAAACCACTTTCGCCCTTAAACTAGCGAAAAATTTTAAAAACCCTGTGTATCTCAATTACAATGACATGCGTTTGAACAAAAACATTCTAAGCTCGTGGCTTTTAAAATGGCATTTGGAAAAGAAAATGGACTTGCTCATTTTAGACAATATAGAGCGCCTAGATTTCAGCCTGCCCAAGCTTCCTAAAATCGTTCTTATCCCTAATTATTTAAGCCCCATAACAGTGCCCGATTTTAGCTTGTGCTATGCGTTAGGGTTGAGTTTTAAAGAATACACCAGCTTTTTCAAGCCCAACACCCCTAAAAACACCCTGTTTAACCGCTTTTTAAGAGACGGCAACGCTTTAGATTCGCTTTTTGTAGAAAACGAGCAAGAAAAAATCCTAAAAAAACAAGAAAATATCAAACTAATCTTTCAGGCTTACGCCCCCTTAATGGCTAAAATCTGCGCGCATCAGTCTAAATTTGTGAGCGCTTTTTATCTTTATATGCAACTCAAAAAAGAGCTTAAGATCTCTAAAGACACCCTTTATAAATTGTTACATGCGCTAGAAAAACAACGCATCCTTTTTTTAGTCCCTGATTTTGAAAGCCATAAAACCAAATTGTATTTGTGCGATTTTGCCTTGCCTTATAGCCTGACTCCTAGCCCCTCGCTTTTAAATATTTTTGAAAACATGGTTTTTTTAGAGCTTTACAAGCAATTCCCTAGCTTCAAGCTTTACTCCCATGACAACGGGATTTTTATTTTGCATAAAAATTCTACCAACAAGCTCGCCCTCATCGCCCACGCTTTCCCCACGCCCCATTTTTTAGAAAAGCAGCTTTTATGGTGCCATGAGCATGGGTTTTTTAATATCGTGGTGGTTTCTATCAACGCCCCCATTTCAGCAACTAATCCCCCCTGCAAACACCTCAATTTCATTGATTTTTCTTTGGATATTCAATCTATTTTGGTATAATAGTTATTATGTATTTATGTATTTATGTATTTATGTATTTATGTATTTATGTATTTAATATTATTACTAAAATTTTTAATTGATTATTTAATATTTTTTATTTTTTCTTAAGCTAACTCGCTATAAACTATCCCAGTATTTCGCCTTTTTGAGAAATACCACCTACCCTAAAAGCGTAGGGCGTTTTTAATATTCTTTTATAGAAAGGAAGCTACAATGGACGCATTGAAAAAATTAAGTTTCTGCGCCTTGTTATCCCTAGGCCTCTTCGCTCAAACAGCGCATGCTGAGAGTTTTTTAGACATCGCAGACTATCCCAGTTGGCTTAAAGTCAATTTTTTTAAGCATGATCACTACCTCAACCAATACATTGGTTCAGCCATTATCGTGAAAGAAAAAAACGATTTTTACTCCAACTACATTCTCTATGATGACAAATTGCCCCCTGAAAAGAACGCTGAAAAAATCGCTCTTTTAAGAGCTAAAATGAACGCTTACAGCACTTTAGAAAGCGTTTTAATCACCACAAAAATGCACAAATCTATTGTTAAAGTGCTTCAAGCTAAAAATGACGCTATCAACGATTTATTCGAGCTTGTTGATTTTTTAGTGTCTAAATCCATTTTAGCTAAAAGGTTCGTGGATAGCATCAACCATCGTGTGTATGTTATGGTGCAATTCCCTTTCATTCAGCCTGAAGATTTGATCGCTTATTTTAAAGCAAAGCGCATCAACCTTTCTTCAACGAGCGCTACCAATCTCAGCGCCATTTTAAACAAGGCGTTGTTCCACATCTAAGAGTTTGGGATTGGAGATGCGGTTTTTAAGCGTGAAGCTATGCCGATGAAAAGGCGTAGCCCCTAGCTTAATCATCGCTTCTATATGCTGTTTAGTCCCATACCCGCAATTCTTATCCCAGCTGTATTCCTTAAACAAAGCGTGCAATTGCCGCATTTCTCTGTCCTTAAAGGCTTTCGCTAAAACAGACGCCATAGCGATTTGAGCGATCTTTTCATCGCCCTTGATGATGGTTTGTATATTGGGGTAGCGTTTATTCAAGCCAAACGCCGTGTTGCCGTCTATTTTTATTTTATTGGCTAAAGAGCGGCCATTTTCTAAAATTTCTTGAATAGCGAGTTTCAAACACGCCCCCAAGCCCAATCTATCAATTTTATTCGCGCTTTTTTTAACCACCCAAAACTCCACCTCGCCATGCGTTTTGATTTTGTCTTCCAAGAAAAAGCGCTTTTTTGGGCTGAGCTTCTTGCTATTCTTAAGACCCATTTCTAAAAACTCTAAGGCTGTTTTTTCACTGCACACCACCCCAGCCACAAAAAGCGACCCGGCCAAACACCCCCTCCCCGCCTCATCAATGCCTAGAGTCATTGACACGCAACCAAACCAGTATAAAAATTCCTACTCATGCGCTTCATGCGTTATCTTGTTTTCTCTTAGCTTCTTAACAAACTCTGTTAATTCTCTTTCAAAGTTTTTTGCGCTTTTTCTGTCGCTTGGCGATGAAGGGATTGTCAAAGAATACGCCCCATCAGTCAGCTTGGCATGCTTGCCTCCAGATTCCAAATAAAGATTCAAATCTTTATTGTCATGCAACGCTTCTTTTAAGATCTTGCAAATCTCTTTGCAATGAGTGGCTTTTTCAGGATTCATCTCATGCGCCCGCTCAAGGTTTTCAAGCCTTAGGCCCGATCATCTTTTCAGGAACCACGAATTTGTCAAAATCTTCAGCGCTCAAGAGTTTCAATTCCACCGCGCTTTCTTTTAAAGAAATGCCTTTTTTGTGGGCGTTTTTAGCGATTTTAGCGGCGTTTTCATAGCCTACATGCGGGTTTAGGGCGGTTACTAGCATTAAAGAATGGTGCAAGTAATAATCAATCTTTTCTCTATTAGGCTCAATACCGCTTGCACAATGGGTATTAAAACTTTCCATGCTGTCGCTCAACAGCCTTAAACTTTGCAAGAAATTATAAATAATCACCGGTTTAAACACATTCAACTCAAAATTACCCTGACTGGCCGCAATGCCAATAGCGGTATCATTCCCCATCACTTGCACAGCTACCATTGTCATCGCTTCGCATTGCGTGGGATTGACTTTACCGGGCATAATAGAGCTGCCCGGCTCGTTTTCAGGGATATTAAGCTCGCCCAAACCACAGCGCGGCCCGCTCGCAAGCCATCTAATATCGTTAGCGATTTTCATTAAATTCGCCGCTAAAGCCTTAAAAGCCCCATGCGCATAAGCGATAGCGTCATGGCTAGTGAGCGCATGGAATTTATTGGGCGCAGAAATGAATTTCACGCCGCTAAACTGGCTCAATTCTTCAGCCACTTTTTCACTCAATTCTTTGTGAGCGTTTAGCCCTGTGCCTACGGCAGTCCCGCCTATGGCTAATTCTCTTAAATGCGCCAAACTCTCTAAAATTTGTTGTTTAGAATGCTCTAACATGCTCGCATACCCGCTAAATTCTTGCCCCAAAGTTAAAGGCGTAGCGTCTTGTAAATGCGTGCGCCCGATTTTGACAATCTCTTTAAATTGTTGGCTTTTGTCTTTAAAGGTCTTTAACAGATTCTCTAAACTGGGCAGTAACTTATGCGTGATTTCTAGCACGCTCACAATGTGCATTGCGGTAGGGAAAGTGTCGTTAGAGCTTTGAGACATATTCACATCATCGTTAGGGTGGATGAGTTTTTTCTCTCTGAAATTACCCCCTAAAATTTCTGTAGCCTTATTGGCAATGACTTCATTGAGATTCATGTTCGTTTGAGTCCCGCTCCCTGTTTGCCATATCGCTAGGGGAAACTCGCCGCACAACTCGCCTTTTAAAATGCAATCGCACGCCTTGATAATGGCTTGGGATTTTTCTAGGCTTAATTTCCCTAACTTGTGATTGACAACCGCCAGACTCCTTTTGAGTTTGGCAAATGCCGCAATGAGTTCTTTAGGCATTTTTTCAGTGCCGATTTTAAAGTTTTCAAGACTGCGTTGCGTTTGAGCCCCCCAGTATTGGCTGTCATTCACTTGAATTTCGCCCATCGTATCATGTTCAATTCTAAATTGCATACTAATCCTTTGAAATTTGATTTTAAAACCTTAAAAAAATAGCATAAACTCTTATACCTTCTACTTAAAAACCCTAATTTTTTTAAAAACAATTTCCACAATTTTTACACAAAAGAAAGTTATCATTCATCCGCAACAAGAATTTTCTTGTTATCTTAATTTAAAGGTCAAAACGATGAAAAAGTTAGCCGCTTTATTTTTAATAAGTGCATTGGGGGTTATGGGTTTAAACGCATGGGAGCAAACCCTAAAAGCGAATGACTTGGAAGTGAAAATCAAATCCGTGGGTAACCCCATTAAAGGCGATAACACTTTCGTGCTTAGCCCCACTTTAAAAGGTAAGGCTTTAGAAAAAGCTATCGTTAGGGTGCAGTTTATGATGCCTGAAATGCCTGGCATGCCAGCGATGAAAGAAATGGCGCAAGTGAGTGAAAAAAACGGCATTTATGAAGCTAAAACCAATCTTTCTATGAATGGGACATGGCAGGTGAGGGTGGATATTAAATCTAAAGAGGGCCAAGTTTATCGCGCCAAAACAAGCCTGGATTTATAAGAGCATGCTATCTTTGATGAGCGCGTTTTATAAAAGGGGCGTTTCAATACGCCTTTTAAGCGCTTTTTTATTGCTTTTTAGTTTGGGTTTTGCTAAAGATTTAGAGATCCAATCTTTTGTGGCTAAATACCTTTCTAAAAATCAAAAAATACAAGCCTTACAAGAGCAAATTGACGCTTTAAGTTCTCAAGAAAAAGCCGTTAGCAAGTGGGATAACCCTATTTTGTATTTAGGCTATAACAACGCTAATGTGAGCGATTTTTTCAGGCTAGATAGCACCTTGATGCAAAACATGAGCGTGGGTTTATCTCAAAAAGTGGATTTAAATGGTAAAAAACTCACGCAGTCTAAAATGATTAATTTAGAAAAACAAAAAAAGATATTAGAGCTTAAAAAAACCAAGCAGCAATTAGTGATTAATTTAATGATAAGCGGCATTGAAAACTATAAAAACCAACAAGAAATAGAGCTTTTAAACACAGCGATTAAAAATTTAGAAAACACCCTCTATCAAGCCAACCATTCCAGTTCGCCCAATTTAATAGCGATCGCCAAGCTAGAAATTTTAAAATCGCAATTAGAAATCAAAAAAAACAATTTAGAAGAAGCGCTTTCTAGCAGCCATTATTCTATGGGTGAATTGACTTTTAAAGAAAACGAGCTTTTAAGCATTGCCCCTAAAAATTTTGAATTTAATAAGGAGCAAGAGTTGCATAACATTAGCGCCACTAATTACGATATTGCGATCGCTAGGATTGATGAAGAAAAAGCGCAAAAAGACATCACTTTGGCTAAAAAAAGCTTTTTAGAAGACGTGAATGTTACCGGGGTGTATTATTTCCGCTCCAAACAATACTATAACTACGACATGTTTAGCGTCGCTTTGTCCATCCCTTTGCCCATTTATGGCAAGCAGGCTAAATTAGTGGAGCAAAAGAAAAAAGAAAGCTTGGCGTTTAAAAGCGAAGTGGAAAACGCCAAAAACAAAACGCGCCACCTGGCCCTAAAACTCCTTAAAAAATTAGAAACCTTGCAAAAAAACCTAGAATCACTCAATAAAATCATCAAGCAGAATGAAAAAATCGCGCAAATTTATGCGCTTGATTTGAAATCTAATGGCGATTACAACGCTTATTACAACGCTTTTAACGACAAAATCACCATTCAAATCACCCAGCTTGAAACCTTGAGCGCTCTAAATAGCGCTTATTTGTCCTTACAAAACCTTAAAGGATTAGAATGAAACGGCTTTTATTGTTAGCCCTATTTTTTAGCCTCTCATGCGCTAACGCTCAAGAAATTAAAGAAACTCAAGAGACTAAAGAAACTAAAGAAATTAAAAGCCAAACCCGTTTTAATATTTCCACCACTAAGGTTATAGAAAAAGAATTCGCCCAAAGCCGGCGCTATTACGCGCTTTTAGAGCCTAATGAAGCGCTGATTTTTTCTCAAACCCTGCGTTTTGATGGCTATGTGGAAAAGCTTTATGCGAATAAAACCTATACCCCCATTAAAAAGGGCGATAGACTATTGAGCGTGTATTCCCCTGAATTAGTGAGCGTTCAAAGCGAGCTGTTATCATCATTGAAATTCAACCAACAAGTGGGAGCGATTAAAGAAAAATTAAAACTATTAGGGTTAGAAAACTCTAGCATTGAAAAAACCATCAGCTCTCATAAAGTCCAAAATGCAATCACTATTTACTCTCGCTTCAGTGGCGTTATTTTTAAAAAAAGCCCGGATCTCAATGAGGGGAGCTTTTTTAAAAAAGGGCAAGAGTTGTTTCAAATCATAGATTTAAGCCAATTGTGGGCGCTTGTTAAAGTCAATCAAGAGGACTTAGAATTTTTAAAAAACACGCATAAAGCGATCTTGTTCGTAGAAGGGATTAAAGGCGAGCAAGCAATCACGCTTGAAAACATCAACCCCATCATAAATGCGCAAGATAAAATGCTAGAAGCGCGCTTCAATGTGCCTAATCTTAAATTGCTTTATTACCCTAACATGTTCGCTCGAGTAGAAATCTTTCAAAAACCAAAAAAAATGAAGATTTTGCCTAAAGAAGCGGTTTTGATTAAGGGGGGGAAAGCTATCGTGTTTAAAAAAGATGATTTTGGCCTAAGCCCGTTAGAAATTAAAGCCGTTCGCTTGAGCGATGGGAGTTATGAAATTTTAGAGGGTTTAGAAGCGGGCGAAGAAGTCGCTAATAACGCTTTATTCGTGCTAGACGCTGACGCTCAAAACAATGGGGATTATTAAAAATGATAGAAAAAATCATTGATTTAAGCGTTAAAAACAAACTCCTTACCACTTTAGTCACTCTACTCATTTTTTTAGCCTCTTTGTGGGCGATAAAAAGCGTTCGTTTGGACGCTTTGCCGGATTTAAGCCCCGCTCAAGTGGTCGTGCAGATCACTTACCCCAATCAAAGCCCTAAAATCGTGCAAGAGCAGGTTACTTACCCGCTAGTTTCTACTTTCATGAGCATCGCTAACATTGACACGGTTAGGGGGATTTCTAGCTATGAAAGCGGTTTGATTTACATCATTTTTAAAGACGGCGTCAATTTGTATTGGGCTAGGGATAGGGTTTTAGAGCAACTAAACCGAGTGAGTAACCTCCCTAAGGACGCTAAAGTGGAAATAGGGAGCGATTCCACTTCTATTGGCTGGGCGTATCAATACGCTCTATCTAGCGGCAGCAAGAATTTAAGCGATTTGAAAGTCTTGCAAGATTTTTATTACCGCTACGCGCTTTTAGGGGTTGATGGGGTGAGTGAGGTCGCAAGCGTGGGGGGCTTTGTGAAAGATTATGAAATAACGCTTCAAAACGATTCTTTGATCCGTTATAACTTGAGTTTAGAGCAAGTCGCTAACGCGATTAAAAATTCCAATAACGATACCGGTGGGGGGGTTATTTTAGAAAACGGGTTTGAAAAAATTATAAGATCGCATGGCTATATCCAATCTTTGAAGGATTTAGAAGAAATTGTCGTTAAAAAAGAAGGGGCTATCCCTTTAAAAATCAAAGATATAGCCAGCGTTAGGCTAGTGCCAAAACCGCGCAGAGGAGCGGCTAACCTCAATGGCGATAAGGAAGTGGTGGGCGGGATTGTGATGGTGCGCTATCACGCTGACACTTATAAGGTGCTTAAAGCCATTAAAGAAAAAATCGCCACCCTACAAGCGAGTAACCCTGATGTGAAAATCACCAGCGTGTATGACAGGAGCGAATTGATTGAAAAAGGCATTGACAATTTGATCCACACGCTCATAGAAGAAAGCGTCATTGTGCTAGTCATTATTGCGATTTTTTTACTGCATTTCAGGAGCGCTTTAGTGGTGATTATCACTCTGCCTTTAAGCGTGTGTATTAGCTTCTTGCTCATGCGTTATTTCAATATTGAAGCGAGTATCATGAGTTTGGGGGGCATTGCGATCGCTATAGGGGCGATGGTGGATGCGGCTATTGTGATGGTGGAGAACGCTCACAAGCATCTGCAACACATTGATACGAAAGACAACGCTCAAAGGGTTAATGCTATCATGCAAGGGGTTAAGCATGTGGGGGGCGCGATATTTTTTGCTTTAATGATTATCGTGGTTTCTTTCTTGCCTATTTTTGCGCTCACCGGCCAAGAAGAAAAGCTTTTTGCCCCTTTAGCTTACACCAAAACCTTTGCCATGCTAGTAGGAGCGCTGCTTTCTATTACGATAGTCCCTGTTTTAATGGTATGGCTCATTAAAGGGCGAATTTTAGAAGAGTCTAAAAACCCCATTAACGCTTTTTTCATGAAAATTTATGGCGTGAGTTTGAAGGTTGTGCTTAAGTTCAGATACGCTTTTTTAATAGCGAGCGTCTTAGGTTTAGGGGGCTTGTATCTAGCGTATAAAAAACTCAACTGGGAATTTATCCCCCAAATCAATGAAGGGGTAATCATGTATATGCCAGTAACGCTTAATGGCGTGGGCATTGATACCGCTTTAGAATATTTGAAAAAAAGCAATGCCGCTATTAAGCGATTGGATTTTGTCAAACAGGTTTTTGGTAAAGTGGGGCACGCTAACACCAGCACCGATGCCGCCGGTTTAGGAATGATAGAAACCTACATTGAATTAAAGCCAAAAAACAAATGGAAAGAAAAGCTCAGTTATAAAGAAGTTAGGGACAAATTAGAAAAAACCCTACAATTAAAAGGCTTGACTAATTCATGGACTTACCCCATTCGTGGGAGGACGGACATGCTCTTAACCGGTATTAGAACGCCCTTAGGCATCAAGCTCTATGGTAACGATACGGACAAATTACAAGAATTAGCGATCCTTATGGAGCAACAGCTCAAAACCCTAAAAGAGAGTTTATCCGTCTTTGCCGAGCGATCCAATAACGGCTACTACATCACGCTGGATTTGAACGATGAAAATTTGGCTCGTTATGGTATCAATAAAAACGCCGTGTTAGATGCGATTAAATTCGCTCTGGGAGGAGCCACGCTCACTACCATGATTAAGGGCGTAGAGAGCTACCCCATTTCTTTACGCTTAGAAGATACAGAAAGAAACACCATTGAAAAATTACAAAACCTCTACATCAAAACCGCTTACAATTACATGCCCTTAAGGGAGTTAGCCCATGTCTATTACGACAACTCGCCGGCGGTGTTAAAGAGCGAAAAGGGCTTGAATGTGAATTTTATTTATATTGTGCCGCAAGCCAATATCAGTTCTGATACCTACAGACAACTGGCTCAAAAAGCGCTAGAAAAAATCAAATTGCCTAACGGGTATTATTATGAATTTAGCGGTGAGAGCCAGTATTTAGAAGAAGCGTTTAAAACCTTACAATACATCGTGCCGGTGAGCGTGTTTATCATTTTTATTTTAATTGTCTTTGCTTTAAAGAACCTCACCAATTCCTTACTATGCTTTTTCACTCTACCTTTTGCGTTTTTGGGGGGGTTAATTTTTATGAATATCATGGGATTTAACATGAGCGTGGCGGCGTTAGTGGGCTTTTTAGCCCTTTTAGGAGTAGCGAGCGAAACGGCTATTGTGATGATTATTTATTTAGAAGACGCGTTTCAAAAATTCATCAAAACCCCTTTAAAAGAGCAAAATAGCGCCGCTTTAAAAGAGGCCATCATGCATGGGGCGGTGCTTAGGGTGAGGCCCAAGCTTATGACCTTTTTTAGTATTTTAGCTTCACTCATTCCGATCATGTATAGCCATGGCACAGGGAGTGAAATCATGAAATCCATCGCTGCACCCATGCTAGGAGGCATGATAAGCAGCGTTGTTTTAACGCTTTTTATTATCCCTACGGCGTATTTTGTGATTAAAAACGCTAGGGTTAAAAGCAATCAAACATCATTTTAGGAATTAAAAAAAGCCTTTTCTAACGCATGGCTTTGGACTAAAACCATATAAAGAATGGTAGGGAGCGTGATGCTTAAAACAAACACCTTAAAAATGCGGTGCAAAAGAATAACGGATAAAAAAGCGATGATTTCATTGATCCCATAAGGGGGTTTTAAAATTTGAATGTCTTTAAAACAATAAACCACGAGCATGCCTATCACTGAACATGATAAAGCCCTACCCAAATAACGCACAAAGTCGTTGGGCGGGTTTTTAGCGTTAAACACCATAAAAGGCCAGATGCGCGTGAAATAAGTCGTTATTATGATGACTAAAAGAATGAGTATAGAATGCGTTAACATTCTAACTGCTTTCTAAACAAAATGAGGGCAAGCACCATTAAAACCAAAGCGATGAGCAAAAAGTATTCAGTCCCAAAGAACGCTAAACAAACAACCGCAATAACGATCCCAAGCCATGCGTTTTTGTGGTTTGTGTTTCGTTTGTATTGCTCCATAAACAGCACGATAAAAATCGCTGTCATCACAAATTCCATGCCTTGAGTGTCAAAGGAAAAATGCGAACCCACCAACGAACCCACCAATGAGCCAAAAATCCAATAAGAGTGGTTGAGCAAGGAAATGCTAAAAATAAAGTCTTTTTCACTCACCCCCTCTTTAGGAGCGTATAAATTCAATAGCGCAAAGGTTTCATCCGTGAGCGCATGTGCTAAATAGGGCAAACGCCATTTGGTGTTTTTGAATCGATCTAGCATAGAAAGCGCATAACAAGTCTGCCTCGCATTCACTAACAAGCTCACAATAACGACATTCATCAAACTCGCTTGTGCGCTTAAAAGCGTGATCGCTACAAATTGCACCGCCCCAGCGTAGATGAATAACGACATGAACAGGGCGACTTTATAATCATACCCTTGCTGGGCTAAAAGCATTCCAAAAGTCATTCCCATAAGCAAATACCCTAAAAAGATAGAAATGGTATGAGGGAAAGCGTCTTTGAAAGCTTTTAGAAAATCATGCACCAACAACCTTTCATTTAAACCAGTCTTTAATTTTAGAAATACAGGTTTCTAAAACGCTTTTATGCGGCTCGCCCTCATAGCCAAAACTCGCATGCAACTTTTCCAATAACCCTTGCTGCTCTTTATTCAAACTTTTAGGGTAAATCACTTGCAATTCCACGATCAAACTCCCTCTATAAGAGCTTTCCGGGTGTTTCACGCCCTCGTTTCTAAACGCAAAAGTCTGCCTGTCTTTAGCGTTTCTAGGGATTTTTAATTCCAGTTCGTCCCCTTTTAAAGACGGCACTTTAATCGTATGCCCTAAAGCGATGGTGGTGAAAAATACCGGCGCTTCAATGAACAAATCACAGCCTTCGCGCTTGAAATGCTCATCTTCTTTGACTCGTGCTTCTAAATACAAATCCCCTCTTTTTCCCTTCTCGTATTCATTGCCTTTATTTTTAAGCACCATGCGGTTTTGATCATCAATGCCCTCAGGGATTGTCGCATCAATTTCTTCATCTTTAAGGATGTAGGTTTTACCCTTACACGCTTGGCATGGGGTTTTAATGATCTTGCCCTTGCCTTTACACGCTCCGCAAGTTTGCACAAAACTCATAAAACCTTGACGCATAAACACTTGCCCCTGCCCGTTGCATTGCTTACAAGTTTCTAGGGCTTTATCTTTAGCACCCGTGCCATCGCAACTTTCACAAACGCTCTGGTATTGGACTTTAATGGTTTTTTTACAGCCAAAAACCGCTTCTTTAAAACTCAATTCAATCATTTGCAAACAATCCGGTGCGATAGAGCTTTTTTGCCTTTTACTCCCTCTAGCGCCAAAGCCAAAAGCGTCTTCAAAAAACGAGCCTAAATCTTCAAAAAAATCAGAAAAATCGCTCTGACTCGCGCCGGCTTGGTTTAAGCCTTTTTTACCATACCTATCGTATAAGGCCCGTTTCTTTTCATCGCTTAACACCCCATAGGCTTCATTGATGAGCTTGAACTTTTCTTCGGCTTCTTTATCGCCGGCGTTTCTGTCTGGGTGGTATTTTAAAGCCAGCTTTCTGTAAGACTTTTTAATGGTCTCTTGGTTGCTGTGTTTTTCCACTTCTAAAATTTCATAATAACTCAATTCCACGATCGCTCCAAAAATGGCATCAAAACGCTTATTTTATCTTAAAAGCGGTGGGTTTGCGTGTTTTTATGCATGCCAAAACTTAGATAAAATAACACGATGAAACTATAGTAATAAAGATAACCCCATGAGATTTTTTTGCTTTTTCTTATTTTTTCTAACCTTTTCAAACGCACAGATAATGATGACTTTTGATTCTCAAACTAACGCCAAACTCTCGCGCTCTAACGAACAGCTTTCAGACATGCTTTATAAACTCAATGAAAGTTTAAGAATCTATCAAAATGTGCTTTCCAACAACCAAGATCAGCTTAAAGAAATCAAAAAGGCTAACAGCACCCTAAATAGCCAGAGGCGTTTTTTTAACGCTAGCCAAATCCGCCTTATGGACACTGATGCGCTATTGAAACAAAGCGCTTTGGAATTAGAAAAATTACAAGCTTTAGAAAAACGCTTAAAAGAGGGCATGGAGCAAGAACGCTTAATAGAAGAATCCCAAACGCTTTTTTTACAAGAGCATTGCCCCTATTTGAGCGGCGTTAAGAATTTAGAAGAGGCTTCAAACGCTTTAGAAGTCCAAGAGCAAAACAACGCCCTTTTCTTACTCAAAGATCCCAAACTCGCCCGTTTGCTCTCACGATTGGATTTGATGAGCGCTTTAAACGCCTTATGCGATCAAGTTTTAGAAAACCAAGCCCATAACCAACAATCCCATAACAAAACCCTAGAATACAACGCTCTTATAAACCATGATTTTCAAGCCTATAAAGCCATGCGTTTGAAAAAAATTAAAAACAAGCTTCAAAGCCAAATCCAAGCTAAAGAAGATGCCCTAAAAACCTTTTTACCCTTAGAAAAACGCCTAGAAACTTTAAAAACGCATTTTTTATGCGATAAAGAAAATCTGAAATCATGCGCTAAAGAATTGCGCCAACGCTACCAAAACGCCCTGATAGAGCGAGATAAAGAATTAAAAAACGCTAAAAATAATAAAGAAAAGCATGCTCTAATCTTAGCCAATTACGAGCATACGCTAAAAACCTTGAATATAGAATTTTTAAGCGAATTGAGTGAGCAAATGGCGTTTTTGAATGAAACCATGGCGTTAAACGCCAAAGTTTTAGCCCTTTTAGCCCAACAACAGACTAAAAAGCCTTTCAATGTGAGCGGTGGTTTGAGCAATGAAAAAACTCTTATTAAAAATATCCGCTTAGATCCGCATGGATTCCCTAGCTTTGAAAATTTTAAGCGGGAGTAGGACAATATTTGACAAGCAAAAACAATTAGAGTAAAATAAGGGCATAACTTCTAGGAAGGATCTCTTTTTCATTAAGAGATCCCACGACCCTTGTGAACCCATAGAATACAAGTGCGAACCCTAGGTATTTTTTATCCGTTTCTTGTCGCCCAATATTTGAAAGGGTTGAAAGGGGCGGACTTTTATACTCATTAGGATTTTAGAATGTCAAAAAAAGTAGCTATACTTGTAGATGGAGACTTTTTTATAAGATGCTACAAATCTCATCTTAAGAAGCAGTCTGTTGACAAGTATGGAGTTTTTAACCCAGAAAGATTAGCACACGCTATTCATACTCATTGCCTAAAGCATATCAATAAAAAGAATGATGAAGAACTATACCGCATATTTTTTTACGATTGCAAGCCATTAGACAAAAAGGTTCATTATCCACACACTCAAAGAGCTCTAGATCTATCCAAAAGCTCAACCTATAAAGAAAGGAAAGAGTTACACGGACACTTAATTTCCAAACCTTGCTTGGCGTTAAGATTAGGGTATCTTGACGCAAACAACGCTAGATGGGTCATTCACAACAAGGAAAAAGAAAAGAAACTTTTTAAGGGAGAAATATATATAACAGATTTTACAAATGATGATTTTATCTATCACGTAAAACAAAAGGGCGTTGATATAAAGATAGGGCTTGATATAGCCACTTTAGCGTTGAAAAAATTAGTGCAAAAAATCGTTTTAATTTCTGGTGATAGCGATTTTGTCCCTGCTGCAAAACTTGCTCGAGTTGAAGGCATCATTTTCACTCTTGATCCTATGGGAAATCCTATTAGAGAAGATCTAGAATAGCATATTGATTATTTGACCACTAGATTGCAACGATTTAGACAACAACAATAACGCCTATTCAATAAAGCATTAAGAGACTGCCAAAAGGCGTATCTCTTAGTTTTTTAATTTTTAAACAATCACGCCCCCGCCAAGCAAGATGTCATCTTTATAAACGACTAAGGCTTGCCCTTTAGCCACGCCATAAAAAGGCTCTTCAAACTCCACTTCAATCGCCTCATCTTTCAAGCTCACAAACGCTTTAGCAGGCACGCTCCTGTAACGGGCCTTGATAGAATATTCGCCATTTTTAAAATCTTTCATTAAAGATTTGTTTTTAGCCTTGAGGAAACGGGTGGCTAAATCTTCTTTTTTGCCCACAATTAACTCGTTCTTTTTAGCGTCAATCCCCACCACAAAATGCGGCTCTAACGCGCCTTTAACACTAAAGCCTTTGCGTTTGCCAATCGTGTATTGCATATAGCCCTTATGCGTGCCAATGATTTCGCCTTGTAGGTTTTTCACCACGCCCTCTTTTTCCACTTCAACATGCTTTTTTAGGGTGTCAATGTAGCTTTTTTCCACAAAGCAGATTTCTTGAGACTCCTTATAAGTCTCTAGAGTGCCTAAAAAAGGCATCGCATTCAAGGCTAAAGGCTTAATATCCTTTTTTAACAAATCCCCTAAAGGGAACACCAATTTAGCGATAACTTCATGCTCTAAAGCGTATAAAAAATAGCTCTGATCTTTAGTTTTATCCAAAGCCTCTTGAATATAGCTTACCTTGTCAATTTCTTTGACTCTCGCATAATGCCCGGTAGCGATCTTTTCACACCCTAATTTTAAAGCGTGATCTAAAGCTAGCCCAAATTTCATTAAAGGGTTGCACAACGCGCAAGGGTTAGGGGTTTGCCCCTCTTCATAAGCGCTGATAAATTCATCATAAACCGCGCTTTTAAAATCCTTTTGAAAATCCAACACCTCTAAAGGAATGCCTAAAAACTCGCACGCTTTTTGAGCGTTTTTAATGTATAAATCATGCTTTTTTTCGCTCGCATGGAGTTTTAAATAAATCCCCACTAATTCATGCCCTTGCTCTTTTAAGCTATAAGCGCTATAAGAGCTATCCACCCCCCCACTGAGTAATACCGCTATTTTCATTTTTAATCTTTCATTAAATGTTATGGCTCGTAGTCTAGCATAAAAAACCATTCATAACCACCTTTTTTTTAACCATTAGCATGCTAAAATACCTAAAGATTTTTTAAAATCGCATCAAAACGCATGGAGAAAATAAGGGCAATGGCCAAAATTGAATTGTTAGCCAAATTCACGCAAATCGCGCTCCCTAACAGCCACCCTTTATTGAAAAAAGTTTTAAACTACGCTAAAAAACATTTCAGCCAGTGCCACATGCTCTCTTCATCGTTACTCATTTTAAACGACACGGAATGCTTTAAAAAAAACTACTTGCTTAATTGGGTCTATCATGCCCTTGAATGCACGCATGAAAAGGATATTAGCCAATATTCTTTAGAAGAAATCTTACAAAAAAGCCACTTGCCCATACGCATCAAAATCATAGCTCAAAACACGCTTTTAGAAAAAATAGAAGTGAAAGTTTTAACCTTTGGGGCGGAATACGCGCTTTTTATCACCAAGCACCCTATCGCCAAGCGGTTTTTACGCCAAAAATTTAGCGGCTATGTGTTTTTAGAAACCCAAGATGAATTGCATATAAGAGGCGATTCAGAGCGTTTTTGGGAACTCATTGTAACGCTCAATGAAAACAAAATCGTCCATAACGCATGCTTATATTTCATCTATCCTAATGGCTTTGGCAAGGACAGCTACACCACCTTGGCTGAGCGCAAATTAAGGGAATGCTATAAAGCGTTAGGTTTCATCAAGCATGAAAATTTCAGCGAGGTGAAAAAGCGCTATTTAGAATTGGCTAAAACCTACCACCCTGATTTATGCGATCTTAAAGAAAAAAAGGCTCTTTATGCCAAACGCTTCGCTATCATTCAAGAAGCCTACCGCCACATTAAAAAACACGCTTAAACCCCTAAGCTAGCCCTAATCGCGCTAGAAGAAATCGGTGCATCAATGCCTTTTAAAGGGAAATAACGCCCCTTAAATTGGATCTCTTCATAGCCAATCCTTTCAAAAACCACTAATTCCACCCTTTTTAAAAGCTCTTTAGCGTTAGTCCAAGAAGAAAGATACCTTAAGCAATCCGCTCCTATGACTAAATAAAGCGTTTGTGGGCGATAGAGTTTTTGAAAATAAATCACGCTTTCTATCGTAGGCACAGCCCTTTCTTGCTTGATTTCAAAATCGCTCAATAGCACCCTATCCATTCCCTTTAAAGCTCTTTCTAATTCCTTAAAACGGGTTTGCGCGTCCAAAAAACATGGCTTTTTGAAAGGGTTTTGATAAGTGGGTAAGACAATGAGCTTGGCGGATGACAATAATTCTAAAGTTTGATCAATAATGGCTAAATGAGCCTTGTGTAAGGGATCAAAACTCCCTCCATAGAGCGCTAATTCTTTGTATTTTAAGACGCTATTCATTGTATTCAAAGCTAGACGCCTTAGTCAATTTGGCGAATTTAACCCCCCTAAGCCCCCCGATTTCTAATTGCAAGCGTTGGATTTCAAGCGAACTGCCTTGTAAAATAATCGTTTCTAAACAATTATGCCCATCCATGTGAATATGTGTGGTGCATAAAACATGCGTCCCGCTGGCATGCTGAATGTCTATCATGCGCTGGTTTAATTCCCTTTGGTGGTGATCATAAATCACCACAAGCACGGCGATTTTACTCCCATCATTAGGGTTATCTTCTGCCCAATTGTCTTCTACTAATTTTTCTCTGATCATGTCGCGCACTAATTCTGAGCGAGAAGAATAGCCGTTTTTAATGATGCGGTTGTCTAATTCGTCTAATAAATTTTGTTGCAAAGAAACCGAAAAGCGGATGATTGAATCGTCTTTATTGTGTGTATCCATTGAGAAAAATCCTTTTTTGGCATAAGTCTGTTAAAAGCCGCTCATGCTAGTATGATTGAATTAATTTAAAATTAACAATTATAATACAAACTGGATTTAAATGGTTGGTCATAAGAGCGTTTGGATTTGATTTCAATTACTAGCTTAATTATTATTGACTTGTTATTATTAAAACAATATAATCAACAATCCAACATTCTTTTATCATTTTGGAGCATTTATGCGAACGAATGCTTCTTAAAGAGCGCAAGCTCTTAGAGTGTGGCTGTGTTGCGTGTTGCTTCAATCTTAAGGGAATTATTTCATCATAGACAAGGAGTTTTTATGGGCGGTTTTTCAATGGGAATGTTGAAAGATTATGTGGATGTATTTGTTTTTGCGGTGCTTGGCGTGGCCAGTTTTTTAGCTGTGTGGTTTGTGATTGAAAGGGTTATTTTTTATTCTAAAGTCAATTTGAAAGCTTATGATGATATAGATGCTTTGAATTTGGATTTAACCAAGAATCTAACCATTCTCTATGTGATTTATTCTAACGCGCCTTATGTGGGCTTATTAGGGACGGTTTTAGGGATTATGGTGATTTTCTATGACATGGGCATGAGCGGCGGGATGGACGCTAAAACGATCATGGTAGGTTTGTCTTTAGCTTTAAAAGCGACCGCTCTAGGGCTTGCTGTAGCGATTCCCACTTTGATCGCTTATAATAGCTTATTGAGAAAATCCGATGTTTTGAGCGAAAAATTTAGGATCATGAAAAAATGAAAAGCATCAGAAGAGGCGATGGGCTGAATGTTGTCCCTTTTATTGATATTATGCTCGTTTTGCTAGCGATCGTGTTAAGCATTTCTACTTTTATCGCGCAAGGTAAGATTAAAGTCAATCTCCCTAACGCTAAAAATGCGGAAAAATCCCAGCCAAACGATCAAAAAGTGGTGGTCATCTCTGTAGATGAGCATGACAATATTTTCGTAGATGACAAACCGACGAATTTAGAAGCTTTGAGTGCTGTAGTCAAACAAACAGACCCTAAAACCCTTATAGACTTAAAAAGCGACAAAAGCTCTCGTTTTGAAACTTTTATTAGCATTATGGATATTTTAAAAGAGCATAATCATGAAAATTTCTCCATCTCCACAGAAGCTAAGTAAAGTCTCAACGAGTGTTAGCTTTTTAATCTCTTTTGCCCTATACGCTATAGGGTTTGGCTATTTTTTACTGCACGAAGAGGCCCCAACGCCTTTAGCGCAAGCTGGCACCACTAAGGTTACCATGAGTTTAGCCAGCATTAACACTAATTCCAATACAAAGACCAATGCTGAGTCGGCCAAACCCAAAGAAGAGCCAAAAGAAAAACCCAAGAAAGAAGAGCCAAAAAAAGAAGAACCCAAAAAAGAGGTTTCAAAACCAAAACCAAAACCTAAACCTAAACCTAAACCAAAACCCAAACCTGAGCCTAAGCCAAAACCAGAGCCTAAGCCTGAACCTAAAGTTGAAGAGGTTAAAAAAGAAGAACCTAAAGAAGAACCCAAAAAAGAAGAAGCTAAAGAGGAAGCTAAAGAAAAAAGCGCTCCTAAACAAGTAACGACTAAAGACATAGTCAAAGAAAAAGACAAGCAAGAAGAATCCAACAAAACCTCTGAGGGTGCGACTTCTGAAGCCCAAGCTTATAACCCAGGGGTGAGCAACGAATTTTTAATGAAGATCCAAACCGCTATTTCTTCTAAAAACCGCTACCCTAAAATGGCACAGATTAGAGGCATTGAGGGCGAAGTGTTAGTGAGCTTTGTGATCAATCCTGATGGGAGCGTTACGGACATTAAAGTAGTTAAAAGCAACACGACTGATATTTTAAACCATGCGGCTTTAGATGCCATTAAAAACGCAGCGCATTTATTCCCTAAACCAGAGGAAACCGTGCATCTAAAAATCCCTATCGCTTATAGCTTGAAAGAAGACTAAGCCAGTCTTTCTTTTAAAGGCGGTTTTTAAGCCTTAAAAGTTGAATCAAACTCTCATTTTTCCCAATTTATAAAAAAATCTCTAAAATTTAGAGCTAAAATTAGCCATAAAATTCCATTTATTGCTTATAATACGAAGTTTCTTTGTATCAAAGAAAAATCTATCAAAAGGAGAAAACATGAAAATCAAAAAATCCCTCTTGCTCTCTCTTTCTCTCATGGCTTCATT